>JBAYZR010000027.1:0-17676 GCA_041672425.1 Pedobacter sp.
ATGGTGTGCCTCCTTGGGTGCGCAGCAGACGCTCATTGTAATGGTCTACGTAGGAGAATTGACAGTTATAAAGAAAAAGCCCTCACTTTCGTAAGGGCTTGATATTATGGTTGCGGGGACAGGATTTGAACCTGTGACCTTCGGGTTATGAGCCCGACGAGCTACCAGACTGCTCCACCCCGCGACATGAAGTGAATCCTATTCATAGACTATATCTTATATATCGTCAACAATTATTTTTACATTTGGCTTCTGGAAGTCAGACATAAGCAGCGACATCAACCATACAGCCGACGTCAGGGGCGTGGGACGCTAGATTCTACGTTGCCAATATTTTGGAATTGATTCACGATGTTCAAGAAATATTTCAGTTTGCCGCATGATCCAATGCCTCAATCGATTGCAGCAGGACCCCCATATCCAGGATAAGCGCCACAGTGCCGTCACCCAGAACAGTGGCGCCGGAAATACCTTTCACATCCTGGTACATCCTGCCAAGTGGTTTAATAACGGTCTGGTGTTGTCCGATGACACAATCGACCACAAAACCGATCCGCGCTCCATGCACCGAGGCAATAACGATCTGCTCTATATCCGGTCGTTCCCCGGAAATATCAAACAGCTTTCTCAGCGAAATAAACGGTATGAGTTTGCCGCGCACCTTTGCCAGATCATTGCCATGCGAATTTTTTACATCCTCCCGGGTCAACTCAACGCACTCCTCGACCGCCGACAGTGGCAGTACGAAATGGTCTTTACCAATCTTGACCAGCAGGCTGTCGATAATAGCCAGAGTCAACGGGATCTTGAGGGTAATAGTCGTACCGCTTCCCCGGACACTGTCAACAGTGATCGAACCACGCAACCCGTCGATACCCCGTTTGACAACATCCATGCCAACCCCACGCCCGGAAACACTGGTTACCTTGGCAGCTGTGGAAAATCCGGGCGCAAAGATCTGGGCATAAATTTCATTGTCAGAGACTTCGGCAGCATCTGAAATCAGGCCTTTCTCAATTGCCTTGGTACGGATGGCGTCGCGGTCAAGACCGGCGCCGTCGTCGCGGACCGTTATCAGTACTGAATCACCGGAATGCTCGGCGCCCAGATAGACTTTCCCTGTAGATGATTTAGCGGCTGTTCTCCGCGCTTCCGGCATTTCAATGCCGTGGTCGATGCTGTTGCGAATGATGTGTACCAATGGGTCGTTCAGTTTTTCGATGACGGTCTTGTCCAGCTCGGTTTCGGCGCCGAAGGTTTCCATCTCGATTTCCTTGCCCAGTTCCTGCGATAGATCACGCACAAGGCGTTTGAATTTACTGAAGGTGCTGCCAATCGGCAGCATCCGGATATTTAGTGCGGTGTCGCGCAGTTCATTGGTCAGGCGCTCGACCTCTTCGGCGATGGCAATATAGATGGCATCCCCTCCGGCGGAGGAAACCTGCGTCAGGTGTGCCTGCACAGTAACCATCTCGCCAACCAGATTGATCAACTGGTCCAACTTCTCAGCCGGCACTCGGATACTGGCGGCAGCTTCCTGTTGCGGGGCTTCGCTACGCTCTTTGCGGACGCTTTTGACGTGTTGCTGTTCTACCAGGGCCGACTGCACGTTTTCCAGAGTGACAATGCCCTGCTCCACCAGCAGTTCGCCGAAGCGTTTCTGCAACATCAACACCTTCTGCATCTCGATTGGGGAGAGATCCCCACGTTCGACCAGAATGTCTCCCAGCTTTTTGTAACCCTCTTCACGGTCGATCAGACCGCTGCTGTCGATCAGTTCAATCTTTATGTCACAGTCGTCCTCGACAAAGATAAAGACATCCTTGATAGCATCTTCACCACGGGAGCTGGTAAGTATGATGTCCCAGAAAATATGACAACTCTCGCCCACCAGCTCATTGAGCGGTGGAATATCGTCCAAATGGGCCACTACATGGGCTGTCCCCAGGCTACGAAGCTCGTTGATAAGCGAGATCGGATTGGTACCGCTCATGAGAATATTGGTAGAAGGTCGAAAACGGATACGCCAGGTACTTTCCTCCGCCAGTTCATCCCCTGAAACTGCCGGAAGTTGAATAGCGGTAATTTCATCGAAGCCCTTCCGCAGCGTCTCCGCTTGCGGCGTCAACTGGCGCAGACCGGCGATAATCGCATCCCCTTCGCTACGGTCAACGTCCTCACCAGAGGAGATATTGAGAAGATACAAAATATGATCGCGAGACTTTAGCGTCAGATCGAGCAAGCGTTTGGTTACGGTCATCTTGTTGTTGCGCACCATATCAAAAACCGTCTCGACCTCATGGGTAAAGGAGGATATCTCATCAAAGCCGAACATGGCGCCCGAGCCTTTGATGGTATGCATGGCACGAAAGACTCGATTGATCAGCTCATCGTCATTCGGCGTCTCTTCAAGCTCAAGCAGAGAGGTCTCCAGTTCGGCCAGCAGCTCACCAGCCTCTTCGCGATAGGTTGCAATTGCTTGTTCCATCATGGTTTCACCCCAATATCTTCTTGATCACAGCAATCAACTGCTCCGGCTTGAACGGCTTGACTATCCAGCCGCTGGCGCCGACTGATTTACCTTCGGCCTTCTTGGAATCCTGCGATTCGGTTGTCAGCATGATGATCGGTATAAATTTGTTCAAGGTTCCGGAGCGGACACCTTTTATCAACCCGATGCCGTCCATATTTGGCATGTTCAGATCAGTCAGCAGCATGTCTACTTTTTGTGAGTTCAGCTTGTTAAGGGCATCCCTGCCATCAACCGCCTCAACTACTTCGTAACCGCTCTGTTTGAGGGTAAATGCCACCATCTGCCTGACACTTGCCGAGTCGTCGGCCGTCATGATCAGTTTCGCCATTATTTGGCGCCTCCAAACCAGATACAGGTTGAACCATTGTTATGCTTGCAAGCAGTGAGACGTTCGGTGCCACCGGCAGTGATTATATCTATCAGACCTTGCGGTTGTGGACCATGATACGAAAATGTCTTGCCGCTGGCTGCTGCGCTTTTGCAAGCCGCATAGATGATCTGCAACCCGGTAATATCGATCTTGACCTCTGGTTCAAATTCGATCACTACGTTATTTGATGTTTCCAGCGCTTCGCGGGATAATCGGAGAAAGTCGGAGGCGTTTTCTATCGTTAAACGGTCACCGCTGGTAATAATGATTACACCATTTTCCCGGACTGAACTGTTAAGTAGCATTGACGTTCTCCTGTCAAAAAAACTATAGTATCTTCCATACCTGGCTTCACGGCGCCAGATTGAGCGCCCGCAGTTCCTTTATCAGCTTCTGTTTGCTCAGCGGTTTGACGATGAATGAATCGGCTTCACATTCGTTGAATGATCTGATCACGGTATGCGGGTCATCAAGAGCGGTGGTCATGACAACCTTGACCGCAAGGCTGGGCGGAACGCCCATCTTTTTCTCAATGCTGCGGATGCGCTTCAGCGCCTCCATTCCATCGACTACCGGCATCATTATATCCATGAAGATCACATCGTATGGCCGCTTCGATTCATGCGCAAGCTGGAAAGAGTCAATAGCTTCCTTGCCATTTACAGCAATGTCGCTATCACCGAACGGAGAAAACAGCTCTTTGAGGATACGCCTGGACAACAGATCATCTTCTACTATCAGACCCTTCACGGCATGTCTCCTTTTGTTATTGATTAAGGGGCAAGTGAACTTACAAAGGATTTATAATCACCTGCCCCCTGATTTTGCTATCAAGGCTCTAATACTTTCATACTGAATTTAAAGCGGCTTCCTCCATCAGGAACATGATCAGCCAACAATCTTCCATTCAGAATCAGCGCCTTTTGCTGAGCTATGGCGAGCCCAAGACCTACTCCGCCATGACGACGTGTATATGATCCGTCTCCTTGTACAAACGGTTCGAAGATCCGCTCCAGCATACCTTTTGGGATACCTATACCGCTGTCGGTAACAATAAAATGCAGCATTTCACCATCACCTTCCAGGTCGTCACGGATTACATCCAGTGTCACGGCGCCCATGTCGGTGAACTTGAGCGCATTACCAAGCAGGATTCCCAGCAGGCGGTTTAAGTGCTCCTTTTGGGTCTGTATTTGAGGTGGAATATCAGCAGCAATGCGCAGAGCCAATGAAAGCCCTTTTTGGGCAAAATCCGGTTGGAATTCCGCAACAACAGCATTCAGGTTCGTCGCCAGATTGATCAGGTCAAAACAGGCCGCATTGCCTTTTTGACCGGTTCCCTTGCCGAATGTCAGCAGTTGGTCAATCAGCGAGACCATGTTGTCTGCCGACTGGCGAACTATCTCCAAATATTCCATTCCTTTTGCTGTAGACACTTCATTCTCCAGCAAGGACAACCCGCCCACAACACCATTCATAGGGGTACGCATTTCGTGCGAAACATTGGACAGGAACTCATTCTTTTCAGTAAAATTTTTCAAAAGCGCCGATCTTGCAACATCAAGCTCGACCAAGGCATCCTTCAACTCCGCTGTTCGGGAAACAACCGTCTCTTCCAACTCGGCCCGGCAGTTTTTCTCCATGCGCTGTAGCTTGGAATAATTGACCGCTCGTTCAATGATCTTGCACATATAACCAAAATCAAACGGTTTGTGAACAAAGTCGAAAGCGCCATTTTTTATGGCATCGACCGCCATCTTCAGTTGGGCGTGAGCAGTCATCAGAATGACCGGAATGTCTGGCCAGGTTTGATGCGCACGTCCAAGAAATGAGATGCCATTCTCACCAGGCATCATCACGTCAGATACAATCGCATCATACTGTTCCTGCTCCAGCAGGCTATAGGCATCGGCCGCATTCCCGGCGCTGCTGATACGGAATCCCGATTGCTGAAGACAGATCGCCACCATATGGCAAAGTTCCGCCTCATCATCAACAATCAGTACATGCGGTTTTGCCTGATTCGCGCCATCTTGTAATGTGTTCATAGTGGATTACTCTCGATTAAATTTGTTGCGTCTAACGCAGGGTCAAGACCCTGGCCTTGACCCTGCTACTCAGAATTTCTCGAATTCATCGTCCAGATGATCCGCGCCCATGTCGAGTGCAAGACCACCGCCCGCCACTTTGCGAGCAGGCGAAGCAGCCTTGTGCGAGATATGGGCGACCTGTACGTGCTTCTTCTGGACAGTACGAGATGAACCGCTGGCGGATCCTCTCATCAGACCGGCGTCGAGACGGAAAAAACTGATTGTGTTCTTTAGTTGTTCGGCCTGGGTGGAGAGCTCTTCCGAGGTGGCTGCCATCTCATCCGAGGCAGAGGCGTTCTGCTGGATTACGCTATCGAGTTGCTGGATGGCCAGGCTGATCTGCTCGGCGCCGGTGTCCTGCTCGCGACTGGCAGCGCTGATCTCCTGGACAAGTTCGGCGGTCTTCTGGATATCCGGCACCATCTTGTTCAGCATCTCACCGGCTGTTTCGGCTATCTTTACACTTCGGGTGGAGAGAGTGCTGATCTCGCCGGCAGCGGCTTGACTCCGCTCAGCCAGCTTGCGTACCTCGGAGGCGACAACGGCAAAACCCTTGCCATGTTCACCTGCCCGGGCAGCCTCGATAGCGGCATTCAGGGCCAGCAGGTTGGTCTGGCGGGCTATCTCTTCGATGATCGAGATCTTGGTGGCGATCTCCTTCATGGCCGACACTGTTTCAGTTACCGCCAGCCCCCCCTCTTTGGCATCTACGGAAGATTTGACAGCGATCTTCTCGGTCTGGGAGGAGTTGTCGGAATTCTGTTTGATACTGGAACTCATCTCTTCCATGGAGGAGGATATCTCCTCGGCGCTGGCTGCCTGTTCAGTAGCGCCCTGGGCAAGCTGTTGAGCAGTAGCAGACATTTCCTGGCTGCCGGAGGCGACGTTGTCAGCTGCGCTCATGACGTCGCCGACAACCTGCTTGAGCTTGTCCACCATATTGGCAATGGCGGCCATCATCTGGCCAATCTCGTCCTTGCTCTTGGACTCCACCTTTATGGTCAAATCACCCTGGGACAGGGCATTGGCCACGCCTACCGCTACGGTGATCGGGCCGACAATGGTGCGAGTGATCCAGAAAGCAGCGATCATCCCTATCAGAATCGCTACACCGCCAATGATGTACATTAATACTCTGGCATTTGCATAGGCGCTTTTGGCTTCTTCATAACGGCTAGCGGTTCTCTCCATCTGGAGCTTGGAAAATTCCCGCAAGGTCTGGCGCCACTCCTTGACGATGGGGCCGGCTTCATCCAGCATCTGCTTTACCGCTTCTTCTTTCTTGTTTGCCAAGGCAAGGCTCAACACCTTGGCGTTGGCAGCCCGCCCTTTGGTCTTCAGTTCGTTTATTTTGGCGAACATCGTCTTGCCTTCGGGAGTCGAGATCAGTTCTTCCAGTTTTTTGGAGGATTCATCATACTTTACCCGAGAGTCATCGATCTTTTTATTTTCTTCCATCTTTTTGTTCGCATCATCCAACAAAGCGATCGTACGGATAACACGGCTGATGATGTGGACTTCATCAAGCATCTGATTGGCAAATTCCACCCGGGTGTTATTGACCTTTACGATCCTATCGAGTTTTTCCTGAATTTCCCCCATCTTCTGGACGCCCATGAAAATGAGTACTATCATGAGTATAAGAACCAATCCGAAACCTAACCCCAAACGCATGCCAATTTTTATGTTCTTGAACATAAGCTCTCCTCTTTGCCGGATATTTGTGTAATATCGTCTAACGAAATATTAAACGGGCACGGTCGCGCCGCGAATCAAGCGCTTTCCTGCCCACTCACACTTGCAAGTTCATTTCCTGTAAAAACCTTGTCTATATCCAGAATTATGATGAACCGATTATCATGTTTCCCCATCCCCTTGATGAAATCCGTATTAAGGCGCGATCCGATGTGAGGTGCAGCCTCGATCTGCGATGACTCCATCTCGATCACCTCCTGCACGCTGTCCGCCATGGCGCCGAGAACGATCACCTCGTCTTCCAACTGAACCTCAACCACTATGATGCAGGTATTGACTGTTTTCTCGGTCCTGCTCATGCCGAACTTCAGGCGCAGGTCGATCACCGGCACCACGCTGCCGCGCAGATTGATGACCCCCCGCATAAAATCCGGCGTTTGGGGTACCTTGGTGATACTGCTCTCCTCAAGAATCTCGCGCACCTTGGCCACATCCAGGGCAAAGACCTCATCATCAAGCTTGAACGTGAGATACTGCGTCGTTTGTAACTCTTCAGCCATGCACTGCCTCCCCTCTGCCTTGGTATGTACAACAAAACTGTAGAACGTGTTTACAACAAGCGTGCCAGGAGAATCAGAAGGGTAACCGGATCAGGTAAAGGGTCTATTTAAGAGGGTTTGTTGATTTCATGGCAAGAAGTGTGGAAGGGGAAAATGTGTAACATGATACAGTCCAGAATGTAATATATTACAGTTCAGTTGCATTCGATCAGTTGATCATGGACGTTAGATTTACTCCCCGCTTTCCTTCAGATGGCGATAAATTGTCGGACGACTTACGCCAAGCAGGCGGGCGGCGCGTGCTTTGTTGCCATCGCACATCGCCAGGGCTTCATCAAGGGAAAGGTTGTTTGCAGGCTTCGTGGAAGAGGATTTGGCGCCTTGCATGGAATCAATCAGATCACAAGGCAGGTTTTGTAGAGAGATAATATCCGATTTACCGAGGATCACGGCATGTTCAATGGCATGCATCAATTCGCGCACATTACCAGGCCAGGAGTAGGTGCGGAAAAGCTTCATGACATCATCAGAGATTTCTAGAATATTTTTACCAAATTTAAGATTGAACTTTGTAATAAAATGATTTGCCAGCAGACCGATATCTTCACTCCGCTCCCTGAGTGAAGGCAATTCTATTCTGATGACGTTCAGACGGTAGTAGAGATCCTGCCTAAATGTTCCCCGGCTGACCATCTCGGCCAGATTCTGGTTGGTAGCGGCAATAATGCGCACATCCACCTTGGTGGGTGTTGATTCGCCAACACGCTCGAATTCGCTCTCCTGTAGAACCCGCAAAAGACGTATCTGGACTGCTGGTGAAATATCACCGATCTCGTCCAGAAAAAGCGTGCCGCGGTGTGCCTTCTGGAAGCGCCCGACCTTGTCGGCAATGGCCCCGGTAAACGCTCCCCGCACATGCCCGAACAGTTCACTTTCCAAAAGCGATTCCGAAAGAGCAGAGCTGTTGACCTTGACAAACGGCCCCTTTGCCCGTACCCCGGCATAATGCAGGGCTGCGGCTACCAATTCCTTGCCGGTGCCGCTTTCACCATTTATAAGCACCGTGGTCTGGACGTCGGCCAGCGCCTCAATCAGCGAATAGATACGCTGCATTGGGTCTGAAATGCCGATGATGTCGTGAAATCGGCTACGTCTCTTCAACGAATGTTCGAGTTCGACCATAGGGGTCTCGTCCCTGATGACCGCCACGGCGCCACTCACCGTACCGTTTGCTTCGGTCACCGGTGTTGACTTGAAACTGACGATGGAGACATTCCCCCCCGGCATTCGGCATTCAAAACGGCGCAGGTCTTTGGGAGCGTTTGTGCGAAGTGTTTCCAGCAGCGCTGTACAGCAGATCCCGCAACAGCCGGGACTGATTTCCGCCATTTCCCTGCCGATCATGGCGCCAGTATAACCACAAACCTTTCCAGCCGTAGCATTGAAGTGCGCCAGACGTCCTTCCTTGTCAATCATGATGATCGCATCGGAAACACTATCGAAAATGGCATCCAGGTTGGCACGGTGCCTCTCTTGCTCATCGTCCATCTTTTTTTCAATCAGCGCCAGCCGACTGACAGACATAAGTGTTTTAGTCTGTACCGGTTTGGTGATGTAGTCAAAAGCGCCAAGCCGGACCGCTTCGGCAGCCGTCTTGACCTCAGGGCGGGCCGTGAACATAACCACCTGTGTTGCGGGGGATATGGCCTTTATATATTGCAGCACTTCAATGCCGCTCTCACCTGCAAGCATGATATCAACGAAAGCCAGGTCATAGTGCGCAGCCTCAAGGCAGACAATCGCGTCAACGCGACCGGCAACGGCATCAACCTGGTATCCCTCGTTTTTCAAAAGGCAGCCCAAGGTAAAACGGATCCCTTCTTCGTCATCGACAAGCAGTATGCGGCAGTTTTCTGGCTGTATCATTTAAAATACTACTCCGTCATATCAAGAAGCTTCATCAAAGTGTTACGTAACTGATCAGGATTGTACGGTTTTTGGATCACGGCAGAGTATTTGTCGCTATAGATATCCTCCAAAATTTCTTCAACGCTGTAACCACTGCAGACAATGATCGGAAGTGAGGGAGATATCTCACGCAGTCTGCGGTACATATGGACACCACCCATTTCCGGCATAAGCAAATCCAGCAGGATCAGATCGATACCGGCTCTTTGCTCGTGGTATATTTCCAGCGCTTCTCGTCCATCAGGAGCTATCATGACTGAATAACCCATCGCTTTCAATAGTGATGTGCCTATGATACGCAACTCTTCTTCATCATCCACCAATAAAATGGCGCCACGGGCTTTCACCGAAGAGACAGAGTCGAATGTCAGCTTGGTTTCAAGGATATCAGGAACGGCTGTCAAGGGAAGGAAGATCTTGAAAGTCGTACCAACTCCAGGCATGCTGGATAGCTGGAGCGATCCGTCATGCGACTTGATGATGCCTAGCACGACCGACATCCCCAGACCTCGACCGGTAAATTTTGTAGTGTAGAACGGTTCAAATATCCGTTTTTGCGTTTCGACGGTCATCCCGCAACCACTGTCGGATACCGTCAAACAAGCATAATTGCCGGCATGGATAGCATTACCCCAAAAATCCTTATCTGCTTGATCTGTTGAAACAGTTGTTTTTTTGAGTGTAATATTGATAGTACCGTTCTCATCGCCTATCGCCTCGGCAGCATTGATAATCAGGTTCATGACAACCTGCTGGATCTGGGCGCTGTCACCAGAGATTTCCGGCACATCATATTTGAGGTCAAGCTCGAAGTTCACATTCTTTTTTATGGCCGAACGGAGCATCTTCACATTCTCATCCACCAGCAACCACAGATTTATACGGGTTTGAACCAGTTCATTCTGACCGGCGTAGGCCAACATATGCCGACAAAGCTCGGCAGCCCGTCCCGCAGCCTTTTCGATATGTTTGACATGAGTTTTTTGATCCATTCCCGAATCTATATCTTGATCAACGATGTAACAGTGCCCCAGGATGATGGTCAGGATATTGTTGAAATCGTGGGCGATGCCACCGGCCAGCACACCTAGGCTTTCCAGTTTTTGGGTCTGTTGGAACTGCTGATCAAATGCAAGACGTTCTTCTTCCGCCCGTTTGCGTTCGGTTACATCTCTCGCAACGTGAACGCAGCCGGATAACTGGCCCTCGGCGTTATGGAGCGGAGATACCGTGATATCGAATACACCATTCAGCAGTTTTTCTTCAATTTGTTCGGTATGCCCAAATCCGTCCTGTATCAACCTGACATGGGGGCAACTGACGTGCGGATCAGAGGCGCCGTGCATCAGTTCGTGACACTTCCGGCCAACCAGCTCTTTTGGCATGAGGCCGCAACGATCTGCCATGGCGAGGTTAACACGGATTATGGTGTGGTTTGTATCAATGATCGAGATCAGGTCGGGAACAGCGTCAAATGTCATCTCCCAATCCCTTTTGGCGCGGTAGACGGACTCGTCAGCCTGCCTGCGGGCAACAACAAATTTCCAATTTGCCAAGGCATACTTCACCGTTAGAGGCAGGGCAGCAAATGCGGCTGGCGACTTTACGATGTAGTCCTGTGCGCCAGCCTTTATGGCATTCACAGCAACATGCTCGCGATCCTGGGATGTCATCAATATAACCGGACATTGACCATTAACCACGATCAACAACCAGGTTCCATCTCCGTCAGGCAGTTTATAGTCGGTTATAACCAGGTCAGGAACCTGCAATGCCATCACAGTCAACGCATCATTCACTGTGCCGACAATTGCCAGCCGGTAATCGTTTTCAGCGTTCTCGAATGAACTCTGAATTGCACTCACATGCAAGTCATTGTCTTCAACAATCAGTATCAGAGGGGCATTGTTGTTATCTGTCAGCATAGTATCATCCTTCTTTTGTCAAACTTATCCTACAGAATGCCTTGACCGTTCAAGAAATGTATCATCCGGTTTACTATTCTCAAAGACTTAATATTTACTTAGTACAGGACTAGGAAAACATTTAATTACCGTATATAGTGTTTTCATACTGAAAAGGAGAAGACACTGTGTATGAAAAACATCAACTCCGGTTCGGAATGGAATTTCAACAGAACTGATGTTTATTCCTGAAATTTATTGAGGGGGAACAGTATGCGCATCCCGATAGGGTATAAATTCATCATCGGTTTCATTGTGGTGGTTGCAGCGGTTGCTTTCAGTCCCAAGCTGGTCGGACTACTGGGGTATTCGGCGGAGGCCAGCAGTATTCTGGGGTATGCCGTGGCCTTGACCATCGGGCTGATCCTGGGATGGGCCTTTTCAAAGGGTTTTACCGCCAATATCAGCAGATTGACGGAAGCCACGGAGCTAATAAGCCGGGGTGACCTGACCCGCGATGTGCTCAGTCGGCGATCACGAATCCCGGACGAGACGCACGAACTGGCGGCGTTGATCAACCTCATGCTCCGGAATCTGCGAGATCTGGTCAGGCACATCAAGAGTAGTTCCGGGCAGCTCTCCGAGTCGGCCCGGGAGATCAACTCCACGGCCCAGGAAATCAACGCCTCCACCGGGGAGATTGCCCAGGCAATCGAGCAGATCTCGCACGGCGCCGGAACGCAGTCTGAAATGGTGGATAAGAGTTCCAGGATCATCCGCGAAATAGCCATCTCTATCGAGATGGTGGCGGCCCGTGCTCGGGAGACGGCCAAGGCTGCCCGTGAGACCAGTCTGACGGCACAGCATGGCAGCAGTCTGGCTACCGGCTTCCTGGAACGGATGAAGGAATTCTTCGATCACCAGGAGATGATCAATCAACAGTTTGATATCTTCAATATCAAGTTGCAGAAGGTCGGCAGGATTGCAGACTTTATCGGTGATGTGGCCCGCCAGACCAACCTGCTGGCGCTGAACGCATCCATAGAAGCGGCACGGGCAGGAGAATACGGCAGGGGTTTTGCCGTGGTTGCCGAGGAGGTGCGCAAGCTGGCCGATGGCTCTGTTCAGTCGGCTTCTGATATCAATGAGATGATCGATAGTCTGCGTGAGGAAAGCCACCGGGTACATGAGACCATCCTGGAGAGTTCCCGTAGCATCAAGGAAGGGAAAAAGAACATTGATGTGACCGCCTCGGCGTTTCAGGAGATTCTCAAGACCGTCATGGAGACGGAACGCAAGGCTACCAGCATTGCTGATCTCTCCCAGATGCAGACCGAGTGTTCGGCAAAGATGGTCAAGGCGGTGGACGAAATTGCCAAGGTGGCTGAAGACAATGTTGCCGCCACAGAGCAGGTTTCGGCCTCAACTGATGAACAGATGGCCGCCATACAGGACATGGCCCTGGCAACCAGGGAATTGACCCGGCTGGCAGAGGCGCTCCTCTCAGTGGTGGAGCGTTTCAAGGTCGATCAGTTCGAGCCGCCGTTGATATGACGGAATCAGAGCACAAATATCTGCTCTTCACCCTGCATGGCAGGCGCTATGCCTTTGATCTGGCCCAGGTTGCCGAGGTGGACGAACCGCTTCCCACCTGGCCTATTCCCGGTGCGCCTTCATGTTATTCCGGGGCCATGAACTTCCATGGCACCATTGTTGCGGTTATGGACCTGGCCGCGTTTATCGGATTCTCAGGTGAGCAGCGCCTGGAAAAGGTTGTCGTGCTCAATGCGGGCATAGCGGCTTTGGCGTTCCAGGTAGAACGCGTGGAGCGGATCGTTACCGCAGACCAGGTTCAGTATGGCAACCAGGTTCAGCAGGTGGATATTGGGATCTCGGCCAGAACGCTTACCATGGCTAATGGCGATGCCCTCCTGCTGGATGCCGCTGAGTTGGCCCACGAAGCAACAGAGCGTATTGCGGGATAACAAATAATGCAGCCGGGAAAGTGGATAGTCGGGCCGGAGACGGTGCGAATGCTGGATCTGGGGCATCCCTGGATCATTGCCGATAGCTTCACCAAACGCTGGCCAAAAGGACAGGTCGGCCAGGTGGTGGAGTTGCAGGATGTCCAGGGGCGCTTTCTGGCCACGGCCTTGCTCGATCCGCAGGACCGGATCGTGGCCAGGGTACTGGCGCGGAACCGGATCCTTCTGGAGCGGGCCTGGCTGATGAGCCGCCTGGAGGCTGCCAGGCATATTCGCCACGACTATGCCGATCTGGGAAACAGCAGCGCCTACCGGCTGGTCAATGCAGAGGGGGACGGTCTTCCCGGCCTGACAGTCGACCGCTACGGCGAGTATCTGATGGTCCAGTTATACTGTGCCGGCTGGCGACCTCACCTCAAACTGCTGACAGGGCTGCTACAGGAGTTGTTCAGGCCGCTTGGTATCTACGAAAAGACCCGGCCCCGGAAAACCCGGGAGCTGGAGGCGACCAGCGACAGCAAGAGCTATGGTCGGCTGTTGACAGGCAAGCCCGCGCCACAGAGGTTGGAGGTGCAAGAAAACGGGCTGATCTTCCTGGTTAGCCTGGAACAGGGGCTGAACACCGGACTGTTTCTGGATCAGCGCCGAAACCGGCGCGATCTGATGTGTAGAGTTGTTGGCAAGCGTGTGCTTAACCTGTTTGCATATACCGGGGCCTTCTCGGTGGCGGCAGCAGCGGCCGGTGCGAGCCAGGTGACCAGTGTGGATGCCTCGCCCGGTTACACAGAGTGGGCCCGGGCCAACTTCGGCGCCAACCACATCAATCCCAATCGCCACGAATTCATCGTTGGCGATTGTTTGGCGGCGCTGGGTGAACTGGCACAGGCGCGCAAGGTATACGATATCATCCTGATGGACCCACCCTCTTTTTCCACCACCGCAAAGAGCCGCTTCACCACACGCGGCAGCACCTCCGACCTGGTAGCGGCATCCCTGCCGCTGCTGAGTGATAACGGCCTGTTGATCACCTCCTCCAACCACCAGAAGGTGGATGTGGCAGAGTACATCAAGGAGCTGCGCCGTGGCTCGCTACAGGTCGGCTGCGAGTTGCGGGTGATCTCTCTTTTCGGACAGCCGGAAGACTTCCCCTATCCTGTCACCTTTCCAGAAGGGCGTTATCTCAAGTATGCAGTCTGTGTGAAGACCGGATCATAGCGAAAACATGTGCAAAATGGAGTGTGAATGAAGATATGGATTGACGCCGACGCCTGCCCGCGGGTCATCAAGGAGATAGTGTTTCGGGCCTCGGAGCGGCTACAGGCGCCGGTCTGCCTTGTGGCGAACAAGGATCTGTCAAAATCCCATTCCGGTCTGGTCACCTCGGTGCTGGTGGCTGATGGTTTTGATGTGGCGGACGACTATATCGCTGAACATGCCACTGCCGAAGATCTTGTGATTACCGCCGATATCCCTCTGGCTGCGCGAATCGTTGCCAAGGGCGCAACTGGCATCGACCCGCGCGGAGAGCTGTACACCGAGGAAAATGTGGGTGAGCGGCTCTCCATGCGTGACCTGATGCAGGAACTGCGTATGGAAGGGCTTGTCCAGGGTGGCCCAGCCCAGTTCGGTATGACTGATCGACAGCGTTTCGCTTCCTCGTTGGATCGACTAATGACGCGGATGCTGAAGGGGAGAGGCTAATTGTTTTGAGTAGTGTAGAGTGTGGCAATTGATGTTTGATAAGAAGAAACTTAGATTTTATACCCGAGGGGCGCATGGATAAATCACAGATAGACTGGATTTCAGATTTCATCTGGAACATAGCGGACGACGTTCTTCGCGATGTGTATGTCCGTGGCAAGTACCGCGACGTGATTCTCCCATTTACCGTATTGCGCCGTTTGGACGCCGTTCTGGAACCGACTAAGGATGCCGTGCTCAAAATGAAGCAGATGCTTGACGACGCTGGCGTCTCCAATCAGGAATCGGCCTTGCGCAACGCAGCCGATCAGGCATTCTTCAACACGTCTCAATTCTCGTTGCTTCGCCTCAAATCGAGCTCCAAGGGGCAGCAGTTGCGTGACAACCGCAGCGATTATTTAGCCGGTTTCTCTCCCAATATTCTGGAAATTCTCGATAAGTTCAAATTTCGCAACCAGGTACAGACGCTGATTGATGCCGATATTCTCGGCACATTGATTGAGCGCTTTCTTGATCCCAACGTCAATCTTTCGAACACACCTGTCCTTGACGAAGACAGCAAGGTGAAACTTCCCGCGCTCGACAACCACGGCATGGGCACGCTGTTCGAGGAGCTGATCCGCCGCTTCAACGAGAAAAATAACGAAGAAGCGGGCGAACACTTCACGCCGCGCGACGTAGTCAAGTTGATGCCAAAACTGCTGTTCTTGCCGGTTGCGGACAAGATCGTGGGGGGCGGAGTGGCATGACCTTCCAGGAATCTGAAATCCTTGAACTGAAGAAATCCACCTCCGAGCTGAAGGAGTCGGTGATCTCCATTGTTGCCATGCTGAATAAACATCAGCGGGGCGAAGCGTGGTTCGGTATCAAGAATGACGGCGTTGTAGTCGGCCAGCAGGTTTCCGATAAAACCATCCGCGACATCTCCAAGGCGATTGCCGATCATGTTGAGCCCAAGATATACCCGATTATCGAACAGACAACGGTTGACGCCAAGCAGTGCATCAAGGTGTTGGTCAAAGGCAAGGAACATCCCTATTATGCCTATGGTCGGGCATACATCCGCGTTGGCGACGAAGACCGGCAGTTAAGCGCCCGTGAACTGGAAAATCTGATTCTGACAAAAAACCGCGACCGGTTGCGCTGGGATACGGAGTTTTGCAGCAAGGCGACCGTAGATGATATCGGCGCCGGCAAGCTGAAGTCCTTCCTGAAGCTCAGCGGCCTCAAGTTCGACACCATCCCAAACTCCCTTGAAAAGCTGAATCTGGTCAGAGACGGCAAGCTGCTGAATGCCGCCATGCTCTGCTTTGCCCGCAAACCGGAGAAGTTTTTCCCCAATGCCCGGCTGCGCTGCGCCGTATTCGGGACCCTGGACACCACCTTTACCATCAGCATGCAGGATTTTTATGGTGATGTTTTTTATCTGATCAAGAAAGCCGAAGAATTCATTCTGGAGCACATCAACATTGGTATGCGCCTGGATGGATTGCTGCGGGTCGATGTTCCCGAGATTGACCCTGAAGCCTTTCGTGAAGCGATCATCAACGCCTTCTGCCACCGGGACTACCGGGAGTACGATTCGGTCAATATCGCCATCTTCAAGGACCGGGTGGAGATCAGGAGTCCCGGTTTACTGTATGGTGGACTTACCATTGCGTCCATCAGGAAGAAAATGGTCTCTGCCAGGCGGAATGAGTTGCTGGCGGAGCTTTTTCAACGTAGCCACCGCATTGAGAAATGGGGCCGCGGCATCAAGATGATCCTGGAGCGGGAACCGGCGACCGAGTTTGAGGAAATAGGTACTGTCCAGTTTGTTGCCACGTTCAAACGGAAGAATGTTGAGACGCCAACTGAAGATTTTCTGGGAACTACTACCCAGAAAACTTCGGAGAAAACTTCGGAGAAAACTTCGGAGAAAACTTCGGAGCAAATACTTGCCGCTATCAAGGAAGATGCCACTCTGAGTGCCAGGCAGCTAGCAGAAATGCTGGGTCTAAGTCCTCGGGCTATTGAGTTTCAAATTTCACAACTAAGGAAGGAAGGGATTCTAAAGCGTATCGGTCCGGACAAGGGCGGGTATTGGGAGGTTGGCAAATGATCGATAATCTGCCCGTCTATCCGGCGTATCGGGGTTCGGAATTGCCGTGGGTCGGTGCGATTCCGGCGCATTGGGAAGAAGAACGCGGTAAATGCTACTTTCGTGAAGTGGACGACCCGGATTGTCCGGCTTATCGGTGCCAGGTGTGTTGGGGGATAATGCGATTAGTCTGGCAGGTAACGTCCTTGTTGGGTGGGGGCGAAACCCAGGTTACGTCACGAATCTCGTTGATATAACCATTGAGGTGGACTGTACGTTGAGACGCCGCAAGCGGCTTGGAGAAGGAAAGATTTATGGCTAAAAGGATTCAAAAATCATGAAAAAACTGCTGACCTGGGTGGCGGTCGGCCTGTTGACCACGGCCCTGCTCGACCCGTTGATCTATTCCATGCTCGATCTGCCAATCCCCTGGATCCGTGACCTGCTTATGCTGGTGGCTGGGGTGGGCTGTTTTTACCTGTTGATCAGGTATAGGGATTACATTTGAAGCAGGTTCAAGAAACAATGAAGGTACCTGATCCGTGCGTATAATCCTGGTTGCCATCCACCCCTACCCTTCCCCCCAGGCCCTCCCACTGGCCAACGCCTTTCTCAAGGGTTATCTTGCGAAGACCACGCTGGATTGTATGCTGTTGGACTTCTTTGTGGATCAGGATGCTGCTGCATGTGTTGCCGGGATTGTTGCGCTGCAACCGGCGCTGGTCGGTTTCTCCATGTATCTCTGGAATCGCGTCCTGTGTGGCGAGATCGCCTGCGAGCTGGCCCGTTG
>JBAYZR010000028.1:0-17482 GCA_041672425.1 Pedobacter sp.
CATCGTAGATATTGACTATGAACGGCTCCAGTGGAAAAATATTGGCAGCAGTGCCTGCCGCGCCACCCTCTTTAGTCGCCGCAGCTCCATGACCGCCACCTTCAGCTTTGGCCGCGGTCTTGTTTTCCGCGCCTTCCTTTCCCGCTTCTTTTTTGTCACCCTTGCCCATCATCATGAACACTACTACACCCAGGATGATAGCAACGACCACGGCAGCACCGATTATGATGAACTTTTTCTTGTTGCCGCCGCCAGCTTCGACTACTGCCGGTTCCTGCTCGTCCTTGGCCATGATATTCCTCCACGGGGATGGATAATAAATTCAATGGTATTGATAAGCACCGCAATATTTAGAACGATTCCGGCGTTTTTGCAACTAATAAACTTTTGCGTGTAAAGACCTGGCAGACGTTGGAAATCTGCCAGGTCTGATACTACCGTTCAACGATCAGATTACCGCTTCAGGTTCAGCACTTCCTGGGTCATTTCATCCGCCGTGGTGATGGTCTTTGAATTGGCGGAATAGGCGCGCTGAGTCATGATCATCTTGACGAACTGACCTGCCATGTCTACGTTGCTCTGCTCTAAAGAGTTCGTGTTGATCTTTTCACTAGTGCCATTTGCAGAATTGTTTGCCAGGCTGAATGACGTTGATGGGACACCAGACTCGACTGTTGAACTATAAAGCGTGTTGCCGGCTTTTTGAAGACCACCCGGATTAGCAACCGTCACAACTGCCATGCGTTGCACAGTCGCGGCATTGGGAACACTTGCGGCAACACCAACCGCACCGGAGGCATTATAGAAGTTTGTGGTGATGCCATCTTTGCCCAGATAAGTTATTAAACCGCTTGAATCAATGCTGGTTATCTTGCTGAAAGCCAAACCTTGCGCAGTTGCCAATTGGATGTTTGCAAGCACGACATCCGAATCAGCTGCAACCGTAGTCGCAGCCGTGGTCATGGCAGTGTCAACTGCCGTATTTGACATGTTAAGTGCCGCATGAAAGGAATTGTTGAGCGTAATAACCCCTGCTGTAGTAAATGTAATGTTGTTCGATAACGTATTGAGCTCATTGAATGCTGTCTGAGCAAGTGCGCTATTTGTTGCATTAGGTGTTGCTACTGCGGCATCCGCCGCAGTTTTAGCTGTAGTTGCAGCATCCAAGATTGCATTAGCTGCGGCTATCTCGGCTGCTGTACCCGGCACCGCTGCAACAGCAGCCACAAAGGCTGTAGCATCGGTGACTTGAGTCGTGGCCTCGGTCTGGATAGCAGTAGCGGCAGTGGCGTATGCAGTGGCGGCAGCAGCGGTGGTGGCAGTGATGAGCGCCGTGTTGGCGGCAACAATACCAGCGGCGTTGTCGTTGAATTTTATCGGATTCCCCTGGGTATCCAGAACCTGGTAACCATCGGAGTTGACGAGATATAGTTCGTTGTCCAGGCGGAATGCGCCAGCCCGTGTCAACATGGCTCTATTTTGGTTGACCGGCGCCAGGGCATTAGGATCCTTGACGGCAAAAAAACTGTTCCCTTGAATTGCGAGATCGGTCACACTTTCTGTGGTTTCGAACGAACTCTGGCTGAAAATGTTATCCACCGTCTGAATTTGGGTGCCACGGCCAACCTGCGAAGCGTTGCCAATATTGGCTGATAGCATATCGGAAAACAGCATGCGACCGCTCTTGAATCCGACTGTGTTGACATTGGAAAGATTGTTGCCTATGACGCTCATGCCTTCTGCATTTGCCAAAAGGCCGCTGACGCCGGTAAACATTGCTGATGTGAGACTCATTATGTTGCCTCCTTGTATCTGTGAGAGAGTTGAGTTTTGTGAAACGCGTCAATCGGTCGGCGTTTCAAGGGCTTCCTCTCGGAGGACCGGCCCTGCTGCGTTTTAAATAATTACTGCTGAATCTATGTTCGTAAAAACATTGCCCTTCATCTGAGTCCGGTCCATAGCAGTCACCACGGTACGATTTTTTATGCTGACTACCAACGCTGACTCTCCCATCATGACCAGCGATTCCTTTCCGCCTTTTTGGGCGACATTGTTGACAGCCCCTTCCAGGTTGGCGAGATCATTAGCAGAGAGGGTGATGTTGCGTGCCTTAAGCCTATCCTGGGCATGCTGCGAAAACCTTACACCCTGTGCCGGCAGCTTTTCATCAAGAACTTTGGCAAACGTGGAGTTGCCTGTTTGCCCCGCAGTTGGTATCTGCGTTTGCGGACGGTCAGTTCTTATCGGTTGGAGCGGATTAGGGAGAAAAATCTGGTCTACCATTTTCTATTAAGCCCCCTTTACATTGATGACATCCGCCAACAATACAGAGGCGGCGCCAATAGTAAGGGATGGGTTGCCATTTACAAGCGCCACACCATCGATAAGCCCGGTAGTGTAAGTGGTTGCCGCTATGGAAGCCCCGGTAGCCGTTTTACCGGTTACAGAAAAATTGTATGCTCCTGCCGACAGAACAGCACCGCTATCGTCACGGCCATTCCACGTAAAGCTGCCATCACCAGCTGCCTGCGCTCCAATGGTTACGGTTCTAACGACACGCCCAGCCGCATTGGTGATTGCAACGGTAGCCGTATCGGTTGGCACGGAGAGATTGAACTGAAGTGACGATGGTGATGCACCGTCAAATGAGACGCTGTTGCCGTTTGCCTTGACGGTTTTGCCGATAAACGATACGGAAGTCATGGTGTTGGAGTTATTCTGCGCTGCCAGCAGGTTCGTCAGGTTTGTGTTGGTATTGTAGGCCTGTTCTACCTGGGTAAGCTGGGAAAGCTGACTAAGCATCTGGTTTGCGTCCGTCGGTTTGAGTGGATCCTGATTCTTCAGTTGCTCAATAAACAGCTTCAGGAAATCATCCTTGTTCATACCCATGGACTTCTTCATTGCGGCAGCGGCCGCGCTTGTATCGGTTGTTGAAGTTACACTGGTTACCACGCCACGCACCTCCTTTTAATAATGAACGTCCACCATCGCATACTGTTTCTGCATTCCGTACTGTGGCACGACACCCACGTCCACCTCCGGGACCCGGTAGCGGTAACGGCCATCCGATGTTCCAGCCATGAACTGCTGCTGAGCCAATTGCTTCCAACCCCTGTCGTTTTGCTCAAAACCTCTTTGTCCACCGCTCGTCACAACATCGAACGACTCCATATTGATATTCTGGCGGGCAAGTGATTCCTTGAGATTTTCAGATTGTTGCATCAGAGCATCCCTGACGCCGCGATTAGCTGCGACGATTTCAACCCTCAAGTGCTGGTTTTCCATCTTAAAATTGATAGTCAACTCTCCAAGATGCTCAGGCGAGAGTTTCATGGTAATCTGCTCGTTACCTGCTTTAATAGTTCGGTTTACAAGCACCTCCTTCACCTGTAGAAAAACGTTTTCCGACATGTCTGGTTGTGACGCAGCCTTGGGATCTGTGCCTGATGTACCTCCAAGAGATATTCCCGTATCGACCTTCAGCTGTTGATGCGTGGCTGGTTGGTGAAATTGACCGTTCATCCCATTGTCTGAGGTATCTTTGCCATCGTCGTCCAGCAATTCATTTTCAGGTGTTGAAGAGGAACATACCTTTGTAATAACAGGCGATTCGCTTTCCATGTTCTTTTTGATTGTTGCGGTATCACAATGGATCAACGTGCCATCTTCTTCAGTTTCCGTTTTTATACCACCTGCCTCCAGCACGCCTATTGCAGGGTCGGATTT
Organism: Pedobacter sp.; assembly: GCA_041672425.1. Taxonomy (GTDB): domain Bacteria; phylum Desulfobacterota; class Desulfuromonadia; order Geobacterales; family Pseudopelobacteraceae; genus JACPFJ01. The sequence continues at coordinate 3,727 of JBAYZR010000028.1, forward strand.
TACAGTCGAAGATGCATCCAGTTGCTCCAGACCAGCGTTAAGCATTGAATCCGCTTTTTGTGTTGTCATCACATTCTGTGATAATTCAACTGGCTGCCCCTGTTTTGTAGATATTGCCACCTCCCCGACAAGCCTGACAGAAAGTTGCGGCAGATTTTTGCCAACATCCTGCGTTTCAACCTTCTGACCTGATTCCGACATTCCGTCATTACCACCTGTCGGCAGAACAATCTGCGTCCCAGCTGCAAGCTGCTCCTGAGTTCCAAACATGGCCAGGAGCGCCGCCATGATATCGCTGTTCGCATCTGCCGGTTTTGAGTCCTTGGACTCTCCGCCTGAATCAGCTGCTACCGTCTTCCCCTTTGTCGCTGCATCAGGAACAGCTTCCGCCGCCGTGCCGGAATTCGACGACGACATTTCACGCAACTTTCCGGCAAAGACACTGTCGGACGACTTTCCCGCCGACACTGCTGCCATATCGGCAGATGCCGGTTCACTGCCTGTCGACGCAGTACCCGTCGACCCCTGCATCATAATCTGTCCTACTTCCATTTCGTATCACCACCTTTCTTGTATGATTTTTTATGGACATGGACAGTAAAATTGTCCATAAAAACTTTTGAATGGCAACTTAATTCCATTTATCGGGGCTATACGCCCTTGAGATTTTCGTTAATCCACTTCAATACCCTGGGCTGGCTAAGAAACGGAACCAACTTTATGATAGTTTTGGTATCCATCTCGTCCAGCATGGTAATAACAGTATTTTCGTCCAGTTTGTTCATTAGTTGGCCAGCCTGTTCCGCCTTCATTTTCTTAAAGAACCCTATCATCTTCTTGCGCTTATCATCCTTGACCTTTTTCTGTACCTTCAGCGAATCATCCAAACGATGTTTCGAGTCATCAAACGACTTTATCTGTGCATCCAGTTTTTCTCCCAGTTTCTTCAGCTCGACTTCCTTGGCTGCCATAGAAGCCTCTTTTTCAGCCAACTGCTGCCGGCGAGCATCCTGAATTGCCTTTTCCTCCCGAAGCGCACGAGATGCGTTCAGCGGTTGCTGACTCAATGGTGCGCTTCCCTTTTCCATTGCCGTTTCCACAGGAGTTTTCTGGGATTTCTCACTCTCCGCACCAGCATTTAACGCTCCCAACCCGAATACACCCAGAGAAAGGCCGCAAGCAAATACCACAGCAGCAAAAAAGAAGGCAAGAACCCGCTTCATTGAGACGGCTCTTCTTTTTTCTGAATTGCAATCTCGTCCATGAACTCTTGTTCCTTTTTATCCATTGCCATCTTGAACTCTTTTGCCTTCTTGCCTTTGAGTGACTCCAGCACTTTTTTGTCCTTGGAGGCATCCAACAGGATTTCGCGCCGGTCATTAACAACATGCCCAAGATGATCGACCTGCTCTTTGTGATCCTTGATCTCTCCACGTTTGCGAACAAAGAAATCGCTATACATACGAATATCTTCGATGCTATCCATCTCCCTCTGACGATTGCAAAACTCTTTGGAAATACCTTCCACCAACAACTCTTCCTGACTGAGACGTTCACAAGCATGCTCTAAATTCTGCTTTGCGACGGCGAACTCCTGTTTGCGTGCCCTCTCGACCTCGGTGCGGTACTTGAGCACCTGTTCCAGTTCGAACCGCTCACTCGCCACGGGCATTCACCTCCCTGTTAAACCCTTTCGCTTCAGTGATCGAATATCTTCTTCAAATCCTCTACGGCGCCTTGCATGGAAACGGGGTCATGAACGGCCTGCTTGATATACGCCATCATTCCGTCCATTTTGGATATTGCATAATCTATACCGGAATTGCTGCCAGCCTTGTAGGCACCGATATTGATCAGATCTTCCGACTGTTGATAGGTTGCCAGCGTCTCTTTAAAACGACCCGCCAGATCCTGGTGGTCCTGCGGAGCCACATCATTCATGACCCTGCTGGAACTGGCCAGGATGTCAATGGGTGGATAGATGTTACGTGCCGCCAGACTTCGCGACAGAACGATATGCCCGTCCAGAATGCTGCGCATGGAGTCGGAAATCGGTTCGTTAAAATCATCCCCTTCGACAAGTACCGTGTAAAGACCCGTGATACTGCCTTTTGAAAAGTTACCGGTACGCTCCAGCAACTTAGGTAACGCCGCAAAGACCGATGGGGTATAGCCTTTGGTTGTGGGCGGCTCACCGATAGCCAGTCCAACCTCACGCATGGCCATGGCAAAGCGGGTGGCCGAGTCCATCATCAGCAGCACTTTTTTTCCCTGCTTTGCGAAATACTCTGCAATAGTGGTGGCAATATATGCGCCTCTCATCCGTACCAGCGGAGGTTGATCCGAGGTGGCAACCACCACCACCGATTTCTTCAGGCCTTGTTCCTGAAGGTCTTTTTCAATAAATTCGCGCAGTTCACGACCTCGCTCACCGATCAGAGCGATCACGTTAACATCTGCTTCAGTGTAACGTGCGATCATGCCGAGCAGTGTCGATTTTCCGACACCTGAACCCGCCATAATACCAACACGCTGACCTTGACCACAAGTCAGCAGTCCGTTGATGCTCCTGATACCAAGATCCAGGGGTTTGCGTATGGGTGGACGCAGCATGGGATTGATCGGCATGGCATAGATAGGGTATTCTTCCTCCACCCTTAGCGGTCCCTTTTCGTCTATGGGATTACCCAGACCGTCGATCACACGTCCCAGCATCAGAGGGCCAACCCCCATGGAGGCTTTATCCCTTCTGACGGTGATCAGACTGTCCAACCCCACACCCCTGATCTCTCCCAGTGGCATGAGCAATGTCTTGTTATTACGGAAACCGACTACCTCGGCCGGGATCGGTTCTCCTTCGCTCGGTCGTATCTCGCAAATAGCGCCAACAGATGTATCTGTACAGTATCCCTCAATGACCAGTCCCACAACCTGAGTAACCTTGCCGTGAAGCCTGATTGGCTTGGCTGACTCTACCGCGGCAAAATATTTTTTCAGGTTGAATGACGTAACTGGCATTGGATGCTCTCTTGGGCGCTAGGCGCCAACACCAGTTGACATGCTACGCTCCTCCAGCAATCGCCGGAAGATTTCGTCCAATTGTGCGTCAATACCGGCATCAATGGTCCCCATCTCCGTATCGATCTTACAGCTTCCAGGAAGCACGCTGGAATCGGGTTTCAGCTGCATTCTGTCCGTTAGCAGTTCTTTACGCAGAAAATCCTCGCGGCTGGTGGTGACCAGGGCATAATCATCAGGATTAAGACGGATGATTATTTCATCACGTTCCGAAAGTCCGGCAATAGCCGCTTGCACGACGTCCGAAAGGATGCGCCTGTCTTGAACCACCTCGCGCAATATGACCTTGCGCGCCACCATCATGATTAATTTGACCAGTTCATCCTCGGACTCGCGCAGAACCTTCTCCCGCAGTGTATATAAATCTTCCGCTGCGGTTCGCAGGGACTTGAATACATTCAGAAGCCCCCGTTCTGCCAGATTTTTACCTTCCTGAAGACCACTATCGAAAGAAGCAAGAACCCTTTGGTTAAGTTCTTCCTCTGTCAGCGTAACGCCTGTCGGCTCCTGGGATGCATCCTGTTCAGCAACGTCGTGCGGATTTCCGACGAGCATCTCCGAGGTATCAAACATAGCCATGGGAACAAATCCTCCGGCAATGTCAGAAGATGTCTCGTCAGAGATATGCCCAATCGGGCGAAAGCAAAAATCCCTCGGATTATGGGTTTCAGTCTGTAATGACTTTATGATTCTAGACGAGGACATCGTCCCCTCCGCGACCTGCGAGTACAACCTTGCCTTCCTCCTCCATCTTGCGGACGATCTTGATAATCTCTGACTGGGCCTTTTCAACATCCGAAAGGCGCACCGGCCCCATGACCTCCAGGTCTTCCTTAATCATCTCGGCGGCACGACTGGAAATATTTTTGAAGATCTTATCCTTGACTTCATCCGGTGAGGTTTTCATGGCCAGCGTAAGAGTGTCGTTACTGACTTCGCGCATTATGGACTGGATGCTTCGATCATCCAGATGGAATACGTCCTCGAAAGTGAATAGATGTTTGCGAATAATCTCAGCCAGTGGCGGGCTGATGACGTCCAGTTTATCGAGAATCTGTTTTTCCTTGCTACGGTCAAAGTGATTAAACATATCCACTACCTTCTCAACACCACCGACCTTATAACGTGCTGTTCCTCCCATCGACTTGATCTCTTTTTTCATAACCTCATCGATCTCCTGTAGTATCTCGGGAGAAACCTGCTCCACATCGGCAATACGCATGACAACTTCGGCCTGTAGTTCCGGAGGAAGCAGACTGATGATCTCACTGGTCTGTTTTGATTTGAGCTTGGCAAGAATGACCGCAATGGTCTGTGGGTGTTCCTGGGAGAGGAAGTTGGCAATGCTCTTGGCATCCATATTGGCGAGGACATCCACCAGATCACCGTAACTGGAAGCATGCAACTCCTCCATAAGCATATCGGCCTTGACCGGTCCGAGGGCCTTTTCCAGAATCTTGCGCACAAACTCCTCCCCTTGAGAGAAGAGGCCTGATTCCGGGTTTATGACGGTGGTGAAGTTCTCAACCACCTCCGTGATGGTACTGCGAGAAATATGACCCAGCTTGGCCATACTTTTACTTATCTTCTTTATTTCGTCGTCATCCAGATGCTCGTAAACCTTGGAGGTAACCTCGTTACCAAGGTATAGGAGCAAGATGGCTGCTTTATCGGATCCTGTCATAATGTTCCTGTTTGCATGTGTGCCTGATACGGCAGATTAGCTACTGTTTATCATCTCCCAACCAGTTTTGAAGAATTTGTGCAACCTGGTATGGGTCCTGTTTGGCCTGTTCAATCAGATTTTGCTGCTCAGCCATATGCATGGATATCTGAGCCCGTTCAGTAGCGCTGAGCTTATCGCCTGTCTCATGGTGATCCATTTCAAGCGACTCGGGTTTGGGTGGGTGCATGGCCTTCAGTGAACTCAACAAGGGTCGGATGATAAAGAAAATAATCGCCAGGAACCCCAGACCGATCAGCAGATTTTTAAACAGAGACATAAAAAACGGGTTGGTCCACCATTTGGGAGTATCAACACTACCAGCATCATTGGTATCCTGGAAAGGGATATTCTGGACCGTCAACTGATCGCCACGTTCTGCATTGAAACCAACAGCACTCTTGACCAGTGACTCAATCTTTTGCAACTCATCAGGCGAACGAGGGGTATATTTTGTCTTGATCGCCTGCCCATCCTTGACTACTGCCGGTGCTTCATACTTGCCATCCACAAGCACGGCCACAGAAATCTTGCTTAACGCCCCTACCGGTTCAATAATCTTTGCCGAGGAACGACTGACCTCGTAGTTGAGAGTTTCATCATTCTTGGAACCACCGCCAGAACTCGAACCCGCGTTTGGCGCAGTCCGAGCAAGATTTGTCTGCACACCAGGTACTCCGGAGACACTTGTGGTGGATGCGCCCTTCTCTTCGGTGCGCTGTTCACTCCTTACAGCGATGCTTTCGGGGTCAAACTTTTCCTCCACCCGCTCTACCTGTTTGAAGTCAAAGGTGGCCGAAACCCTGGCAACCGACTTGCCCGAACCAACAATGCGGTCCAGCAGAGACTGAATGCGCTCCTCTACGTTTTTCTCATAACCCCGCTGGGTCTCCTGCATGGCTGAGGTCATCTTGGACGTTGGATCAGAAGTGCCGTTCCCTTTGCTAAGGATCTTGCCACGGCTGTCCAGAATGGTCACCTGCTCAGGATCCATTCCCTCAACAGAAGCGGCGATCAAATGCACCACTCCCTGCACCTCACTATCCCGTAGGGGACGGTTGGACTTCATCTTAAGCACCACCGAGGCAGTGGCTGGTTTTTCATTCTCCTTGAAAAGTGTTTTTTCGGGGATGACCAGATGGATGCGGGCTTGTTCAACACCATTGATCTGGGAGATTGTACGGGAAAGCTCCCCCTGAAGCGCTCTCTGATAGTTGAGCTTCTGCACGAACTCCGTCATGCCGAAGTTCTTACGGTCAAAAATTTCAAAACCAATACCACCACCCTGGGGAAGACCTTCAGAGGCCATGGTAAGACGCAGCTCGTAGACCTTGTCGGCCGGAACCAGAATACCCTTTCCATCAGAAGTGATCTGGTAGGGGGTCTTGGCTTCCTTCAATTTTTTGACTATCTCGCCCGCATCTTCAGCGGTCAGGTTGGTAAACAGGGGACGGAAATCGGTCCGGTTGGCTACAACAATCAATACCGCGAATGCGATAATCGACAGTAAAGCCACACCGGCAATCAGCATGCGTTTGCCAGGTGACAACACCATGAATGGCTCTATGAGTCTACTCAATCCTTCTGGCATTGTTTAGTCGAGTCATCCTTTCATCTGGTTTCGATTGGAGCGCCGGGGTGGGAATCTTTTAAACCTGCATGCGCATCACTTCCTGATAGGCCTCAAGGGCCTTGTTGCGCACTGACGACATAAACTGGAAAGAGATGCTGGCCTTTTCCATGGAGATCATTACCTCATGGAGGTTTTTGTTCTCTCCACTTGCAAGCCCTTGAATTGACTTGTCCGACTGGGTTTGAAGATCATTTACCTTGGAAACAAGTTCGCTGAAAAACTTGCTGGCGCCTTCCACTGGTGACGATGCCCTGGTTGCTCCTGTTTCAGAAAACGCCTTGCCAATACCGAGTCCACTTTCAATACCATTCAATACCATATATTCCCCCCTCAAACCAGGTAAGTAAACTCGTAATGAAGCTATTTACTGATCTCCAGTGTTTTCAGCGCCATGCTCTTGGCTGCCTGAACCGCAGTCACATTGGCCTCATAGGTACGTGTCGCGTTGATCATGTCAGCCATTTCCTCAACTACGTTCACGTTGGGCATGGCCACATACCCTTGGGGATTTGCATCGGGATGACTGGGGTCATACTGCATCCGTGGCTGGTTCTGATCTTCAATGATCTGCATCACCTCTACCTGTCGCACATCACGACCGGTAGCATTGTCCAATGCCCTGGTAAAGCGGCTTTCCACTGGCGTAGCAGCAAAGACTGCATCCTTGCGCTTGTAGGGCCCGCCTTCCGGAGTACGAGTGGCGTTGGCATTGGCCAGGTTGCTGGATATCAGATTCATCCGCGTACGCTCAGCAGTCAAAGCTGAGGAACTCACATTCATTGAACTAAAGAAATCCATTTATTTGCCCTCTCTCAGCGCGGATCGCAGTTCCGCAAATTGCTTGGCTAGTATCTGGACCGAAGCATTGTACATTATCTGGTTTTCCGCCATCTTGCTCATTTCATTTTCCATTTCTACCGCATTACCATCATTCCCGGGGGATTTGGCTGGGGTTTCAACAACCCGACCGGCAACGAACTGTAGACGGCTACTCGCACCTTTCAGCGGGAAGTGCCGGGCATTGGTCATAGCAGGCGTTCCCTTGGCGCCGCCTTTGAGCGCATCTTGCAGTTGGTCTTCGAAGACCAGTGTTTTGGGTACATAGTTGGGGGTTTCTGCGTTGGCAACGTTGGAGGAAATCAGGTTTTGATTCCTGGCTCGCAAGTCGATACTCTTCCCGAGGATTTCTACCGTTGTATTAAAAATACCTTCCACCGGCATAATCAATCTCCTTTCAGAAACGAACTATGACTATGCAAGATACGTACCCCCCCTACAACCAAGCGGATAATAGCACTAAAATCCCGATAAGAGGGTCTTTGTAGTATAGCTTGCTTGTCCCGCAACCCATGTCATGTTTTTGACTTGGTCATCTTATTGACATAAAGTACAAGCTGCGTTGAATGCTGGCGAGCCTAATTCATTGGTCTGGCAATATCTAAAGGATCAAGTGCCTGCTGTGCCAACTTGCGCCAGATCGGATCCTTACCAACCTTGATAATCTGCTCGAAATAACTGCGAGCACGCTGTTTATTGCCTTCAAGGAGGTTGATTTCACCTGCTTTATAAAGAAATTCCTCGGTGCGCCCATTGGCCGGAAGCCTGATCCCGGTTTCCAGCATACGCAAGGCCCCTTTGCGGTCGCCAGATGCTTCCCGTGAAGATGCTGCGACAAAGTAGGCATCCGGCAACAGGCGTGTCTTATCGCTAGCGTTACTGCCACCTGTTGCCAGATAAAGGTCGATCGCCTTGGCAGCTTGAGAATACTGTTTCAGCACCCACAGTGACTGACCCAGATAATAATAACTTTCCGGTATCCGCGCGTGCTCGCTTTTATTGAGTAACCAAAGGAGCGTTTCCTTCACCTCCTGCTGCTTGCCATCGAAAAAATACATTGCCCCTAGGCGCTCCAATATCATCCGCGCTCGTGGATGGGCCGGATATTTTCGCAGAAACATTCGCATGGTTTTTTCCGCCAGCACGCTATCGCCCAGGAGATCTGCCTTATCCGCAATCTCCTCATACATGAAAGGAGCCCCCGATGATGCCCACTGCCGATCCTGCAACCAACTAAATAGCTTAATCATTTCAAGCAGTCGGCCAGTCGCCTCGTAAGCTTTGGCCACTTTGGGGAGAAATTCCGGTTGTTCAATGCAACCGGCCAGATAATCCTGGTGTTCCTCCACAAAGCGGACCAGTCCATCGGCATCCTTGTCCCAGCTGCTTTCACGGTAAACCTGGGCCACCAACACTTCCCGCATGGTCCTGCAGACCGTTGAGTAGACACCACGCGGAAATTGCTTCTGAAATTGCTCCACTTGCCGGAGCGCATCGAATGACTCACCATGGATGGCTTCCAGCAATACATATTTGAAGAACGATTCTTCACGCATGGCAATGTCGTCAGATTGCTGAGAGATATCCTGATAGATGTCACTTAATCGGCGATAGTCCCAGTGGGTGGCCTTGAGAAAATCACGGTCGGCCAGCCTGAGCCGCGCCATCTGGCTGGCCTTGTTGCCTTCGTAGTTTTTCGCCACCGTGCGATATACCGCAAGCGCCTCTTGGTCATGCCCCTGTCGAGCCAGGATATCGGCCATCCGCACAAGAAGCGACGGCGCATAATTTTTATCAGCCAGCTTGGCGATCAGCCGGGCAAGCAGTGTGCGGCCTGCGGCAAGATCACCACTTCGAGCGATACTGTCACCATAATAAAAGGTGACGCCGGGGTTAAAATTCAGATATGCCGGCCACAACCTCTCAGCCTCTCGAAAAGCAGCCAGTGCCTGAGTATACTTCTGCAACTTATAGAGCGTTTCACCAAGGCGATAAAGTGCCAACGGCTTGATTGGAGCCTGACGGGCGGCAAACTGCGTGAAGATCTCCTCCGCCTCGAACAAGCGTCCTTTGTATAGAGCTGCTTCGGCAGCCATGAAGGCTTGCTGGTCGCTGTCAGCAAGGATATTTTTCAGGATTTGACGATCCGTGGGTAGAAAAGGAATCTCGGTTTTGAGTGGCGGTTCATAATCCCGCACAAGCTTCTCAACACCATTCCAGATCTTTTCCCGGCCCGCAATGGAGGGATGTGGAGGTATCGGAGTGAATGATCTGCCCACATCCAGGGTAATGGCACTGATGCCGTCCATGTTGAGCTCGCGCCAACCAACACCAGCGGCTACCTGGAATGTCATCAACAGATTTTCCCCTCGCCGGGAAAACACCAGGCCACCAATATTGGCATCAGAATAACGTCTGATTTTCTTAAAAAGCGGGCCGTCAGTATCCTGCATGATAAGACGCAGTTTATTGCCGGGCAGCTTGGACAAGGTATAGCTTGGCGGGTTCTGTAGACTTACGGTGATGTGGGTATAGTCCTTCCTGGCACGGATATCGACCCGATAGACCCGGTTAGGAATGGACGACTGCGCGACCGAAGGGAGAACCATCACAAGCAAAGACCCTGCCAACACCAGAATAAGCAGGGTCTTTGCTATGAACAGACTGTCTCCACATCTGTATATGTCAGTAGCATGGCACATACTCTCACCATTCATCTACAGCGGACTGTTTATTGTACTGGCAACTCACAGTATCTGCGAACCTTTGCCGCCAACTCATCCTCACCAAATGGTTTAATGATAATGTCCATGGCGCCATATTTCAATGCCTTAAGCACAGCCGTCCGCGTCCAGCGCTGAGCACTCATAATGATGGGAGGCGGCGAATCTTGACGGATGGCATTGATCTTGATGCATACCGCCAGTTCACGGTCATCGGCATCCAGCGAACCGATCATAACCAGCCGCACATTTCTTCCTGCAAAGAGCTCCTTAAGGTCCGCATTGAGCGTACCTTCCACCACCTCATATCCCGTAAACTCGACGGCCTCCGCCATCTGATGTCGTTCAGCGTCATCGTCTTCCAAAACTACAATACATCGAGTACCATCATCGGACGGCACAGCATCGGTAACCACCTTTCCAAGGTCCGCCGTCCCTTCTGTTGCACCATCCTGAACCGCATCTCCGGTCGTTGGCTGCTGCTCTAATCGTGCTTCTACAGCTGCTTCTGCAAGCTCCTCTGTCGGTGGGTTAAACTGGTTGCCCAAATCCACCGGAATAAGCACATCCAGATGGCTCAACTCTTGGCCAGGCATCTCCAGCTTGGAGCGGAACATGAGGAAATCTCCATCCGGGAGAGGTTCGTCATCCGTCAATTTATCTACATCTGGAATGAATTTTTTTGGTGCAAGCAGCTTGAGGTGAACCTTATTGGAAAGGGTACTTTGAAATACTGTGTTGAATGCGCCGTTGATCATATTGGCGATCTCGGAGAAGGCGTCGATATCGTCGTTCTCAATGATGGCCAGTTTTTTCTTTTCTTTAATGCGTGCCGGCGGAATACCCAGCAGGACACTGCTTATGACAATGGCATCACGCAGTGAGAATACCAGATAAAAGTAGCCGATATAGGCCTCGCGAGATTCCACCCCAATAACGAAACAGGCATCGTCAAGATCTCCGAAATATGCCTTTTTTGTTGTTTCGAGCGCATCCGAGAGCATAATGGAGAGATCTTGCCCCAACAGCATGCCGCTCTCTTCGCCGGCCTGCTTCAGGGCAACCTCAAGCATCTCATATAAGGTAGTATATCCATCCATCGGGAGCGATCTTCCGGTTCAGGTTCAATATCAGATTGGCGCCGTTGACAGCATAAAGGCACAACATGGCAACGGTGTTAGTCTTCTTTTGTAAGGGTCAACCCAACGATGAACCTATTATCATCAATATGAAAGGGGATAACAACGCAGTCGCTATCGGACAAAGAGTTAACGGTATAATCCTCTCCGACGATTACGGTAGGGATCGAAAGTTTGACATCCAGCCCCCCCTTGGAAAGAACCTGCTTGATATTTCCCCCCAACATATTGGCAATTTCGCCAATTGCATCGTTGAGATCTTCGTTAACCTCTTCGCATTCCATACCCAGCATGTTGGAAGTCATCTTGAGAGCCAAGTCAAGCGGGCAATGTATGGAGATAACCCCGGAATAGATCCCCGCAAAGCCAACCATCCCGGTTATACTGCACTTGAACCGTTTAACCGGTTCCTTCAGTGGATAATCATCTATTGGATCCATCATGACCATTGTGGAAAATACTTCCCGTGTAGCTTCTATAACGTATGTTGCAAGCTGTTCCACGGTGAAGGTGGTGGTTGATGCATCCAAGCTCATAAAAGCTTCCCCAGCTTCTCCTGAAGCTGATCAGGTGTAAAAGGTTTCTTGATGCTGTCGCTGGCGCCATTAGACATGGCTTCCTTGATAATCTCCTCGCCTCCCTCGGTCGTGATCATGACAACCGGGACGGTATTACCGTTGGCTCTGACCTGCTTGATGAATTCGAGACCGTCCATATTGGGCATGTTGATATCCGAGAGGATCAGGCCGATTGTCTTGCCCGAGGCAATCACGTTCAAGCCCTCAATACCATCGCCGGCCTCGTATATTTCATCGACCGACAGACCCGCCTGCCGGAGTGAACGGGAAATAATCTTCCGCATGGTGGACGAATCATCAACAATCAAAATGTTTGCCATACTACAAGCCTCCTCTTTTAGTGAGTTAGATATTAATTAGATTGAATTAGCTACTTAAACCGTCAGCTAATTAATACCATAAATAAATCAAAAAGCATCCATTTTTTATCAGCTACAACGGGCATTGCCCTACACTCCCGCCACGACCCCAGCCGCCCGCAGCAGCCTTTCTACCCGCTCGGGCGATCCAGCTTCACTATAGAGCCGCAGCACCGGCTCGGTACCGGAAGGACGGATCAACAGCCAATCATTGTTTTCAAAGATGAATTTGAAACCGTCACTGAAGTTGGTGGCCGACACCCGCTGGCCGTCAATCTCTGCGGGTGGATATGATTTCAGCCGTTTGATCAGCTCTTCCTTGTCGGCATCTTCAATACTGCGATCTATGCGGCGATAAAAGAAATGCCCGATTTCATCCATGGTCTCGTTCAACAACTGTCGGAGTCCCTTGCCGCTTACCGCCACAGCCTCCAGCAACAGAAGCCCCATAAGAATACCATCCCGCTCGGGGATATGCCCTTTTACCCCCAGCCCCCCTGATTCCTCGCCACCAATCAGGATATCCTCAACCAGCATCAACTCGCAGATGTGCTTGAAGCCGATAGGGGTCTCAAAAAGCTGCAGATTGTACTTCTGTGCCAGCAGGTCAACCATGCGGGTCGTGGAAACCGTCTTGACAACCCCGCCACGCAACCCCTTGTATTCTATCAGGTGACGCAGGATAACCGTGAAAATGCAGTGGGAGGAAAAGAAATCTCCGTTCTCATCCACAGCGCCGATCCGGTCGGCATCGCCATCCAGGGCCAGTCCCACCCTGAATTTCCCGCTTTTCAGGAGTACAGAGAGTTCTCTCAGATGCTCACTGATCGGTTCAGGCGCCTGGCCACCGAAAGAGGGATTAGCGTCATTGTGAATTTCCGCAACGCCGCTCAGAAGGCGCGAAATAAACCCTGACCCGGCGCCGTACATCGGGTCAACCACGGCTGGTATACCAGCCCTTGCGATTAGTTCCAGATCGACATATCGCCCGATCTGACGAAAGTAGCCGTCGCACGGGTCGAACAGCTCTATCATCCCCTTGCGCTGAGCCTCCTCAAAAGTACAATCCAGCACGCGACGACCGTTGGCCACATTAAAGGCCACAATCTCCTCCAGCACCTTCGTTGTCGAGGGACGAGCCGATCCGCCAAAGGCTTCCTTGAGCTTGAAGCCATTATATTCCGGAGGATTATGGCTGGCAGTGATCATCACCCCTGCTCCGGCGCCAGATTCCCGCACCGCCCAGGACACAGCCGGAGTGGGCGCGTAGCCGTCAGTCAGACGCACTCGGATACCGTTACCGGCAGCTATCTCCGCCACACGCCTGGCAAAATCCAGCGACATAAACCTGCGGTCATAGCCGATAACCAGCCCCCTGTCCCCAAGCCCTTCCCGGTTCAGGTAATCCATGGTGGCCTGTGCCACCAGTGAAAGATTGTCAAAGGTAAAATCACGGGCTATCACCCCCCGCCAGCCATCAGTACCGAATTTGATCTGCATTGAATCCTCCAATATTTAGTAAGAATGCACTTGATTTTATCCTACGGCTTAAGGCCTTCCTCTGAAACTTCCTTACTACTGATGGGGATCTTATCCTGTTTCAGACTCACCTGCCTATTACACTCCATCGCCTTTGCACTCGTCTTTAACCTTATCAAGCATATTGACGATATCGAAAGATATGTT
>JBAYZR010000029.1:0-17237 GCA_041672425.1 Pedobacter sp.
TCGTACAATATCCGTAACCCATCAAGGGTCAGGAAGTCGTCCACCTCTTCGATAGTACGGGATTCAGGTGCAATCAGGTTGGCCAGGCCCCCGGTGGCAATGACCTTGGGGCTATCCCGGCTCTCCGCCTTTATGCGGGTAACAATTTCGTCTACCAGACCTATGTACCCGAAAAAGATACCGGCTTGCATGGAATTCACCGTATTCTTGGCAATGATCTGAGGCGGTTTGGCAATATCCACACGAGGCAGCTTGCTGGCTCTCTGAAAAAGCGCTTCCAGGGATATGGCCAAGCCTGGCGCAATAGCCCCGCCACAGTATTCACCTTTTTTGTTAACATAATCAAAGGTAGTGGCAGTACCAAAATCCACGATGATCAAGGCACATTGATGTTTCTCATAACCCGCCACGGCATTGACAATGCGGTCGGCCCCCACCTCGCGGGGGTTATCATACTGGATCGGCATACCGGTCTTGATCCCAGGCCCGACCACAAAAGGGGTCAGGTGGAAAAAATCGTGTGAGATAGCCTCCATTACACCTGTAAGCGGCGGGACAACCGAGGAGATAATTGCGGCATTAACAGAGTCAAAGCCAAGATCAGCCTGGGAAAACAGGCTGTGCAGTAATACTGCGTATTCATCCGATGTGCGTGACTTGTCGGTGGAAAGGCGCCAGTTACGGACCAGCTGTGACCCGTCGTAGATTCCAAGAACAATATTGCTGTTGCCAACGTCAATTACCAAAAGCATTTCAGAGTACCTTAACATCACCGCTAAGAATTCGTTCAATACTTCCATCCATCCGTTGCACCAACAGCGCGCCGTCGCCATCGATACCGCCAAACATGCCTCTGACAACCTCTGCGCCACCGTTGCTAATAACAACTTCCCGGCCATGGGCGTTACAGCGCTGTTGCCACTCTTCGCGCACCTGAAGAAAGCCATGGGTGAGAAACCCCGCATAGAGCATGTCCAGCTCATTCAGCATCTGCGCAACAAAACGCACCCGTCCAACCGGATGACCAGATTCAATAAGCAGCGATGTAGCAGGGCAACGCAAATCCGGCGGAAACTGCCCGGTTGACATATTCAGATTCACGCCGAGACCAAGGATGACGAAGTTAATGCCATCGGTCTCGGCGCTCATCTCGTTCAGCAGACCGGCTACCTTCCTGCCGCCGATCAGTACATCATTCGGCCATTTGATCTCCGGTTTGAGGCCGGTGAGTTGTTCAATAGCCCGGGCAACCGCGACGGCAGAAAGAAATGTCAACTGTGGCGCCTCATAGGGTTTTACAGACGGTCGCAGGACAACAGAGCAGTAGAGATTAACCCCCGGCGGAGACGACCAGACACGCCCCAGTCGCCCCTTGCCTTCACTTTGCGCATCAGCGATAACCACCGTCCCTTCAGCAGCCCCGTTCTCGGCCAAACGAAAGGCATGGGCATTTGTAGAAGCAGTTTCATTCAAGCAGACGAGATACTTGCCCATTACAGAGGTATTCAACTGCGCTGCTATCTCTTCCATGTTGAGGATGTCGGGCGATGAAATCAGCCGGTAGCCGCGCGAGGGAACCGCGTCCACCACGTAACCTGCCTCGCGAAGCGAAGAGATATGTTTCCAGACAGCTGTACGGGAAACATTCAGAGACCGGCTGATCTGCTCACCGGATACAAATCCGGCCTGTTCACGGAAGAGTCGCAAAATGGTACCAGCTTTCTGGTGCATCGTACTACTCCTGCACGGCGTCAGATTTGAGATAGTGACGAGTTAACGACAGTAGCGACAATCTATGACCATCGCCATTAATCCAGCAACATGGAGATATCCATGGCCCGCGGTGAATGCGTTAAAGCTCCGACAGAGATAATATCCACTCCTGTTTCAGCGATGGCACGCACGGATTCCAGGTTGATCCCGCCAGAAGCTTCCACCAGCGCTCGCCCGTCGATAATTGTCACTGCATTGCGCATGTCGGCCAAGCTCATGTTATCCAGCATAATTATATCGGCGCCAGCGATCAGAGCTTCATCCACCTGTTCCAATGTTTCTGTCTCGATCTCTATCTTGAGGGTATGGGGAATGTAAGCACGGGCGCGTCTGATCGCCTCGGTGATACCACCAGCAGCGGCGATATGGTTTTCCTTGATGAGGATGCCGTCGTAAAGACCCGTGCGGTGATTGATGCCCCCCCCCACACGCACGGCGTATTTTTCCAATTCCCGCAGACCGGGAGTGGTTTTACGGGTATCAACAACACGGGCCTTTGTACCCTGTACTGCTGCAACATAACATGATGTGAGAGTAGCAATGCCGCTTAACCGTTGAAGCAGGTTGAGAGCCACCCGCTCCCCCATAAGCAGATCAGCAGCGTTGCCACGCAGGGTGGCAAGGATATCTCCCTTAACCGCATGTGCGCCCTCTGACAGACAAGCAGTAAACACAACATTGGAACTAAGTCTTAGAAACACCCGCTCTGCCACAAACAGACCGGCCAACATCAGTTCTTCCTTGGCAATGAGGCGTGCAGAAGCAGCACGTTTTCCCGGAACCACCGCCTGGGTAGTAATATCACCCGTGTGAATATCTTCAAGCAGTGCATGTTCAATTAAGCGATCAAGACCAAGCATAGCGTATACCTGTCATAACATATTGATTACATAACAGACAGCCACGTTCCTTCGATAGTCCGCTGAATGGATGTATTACAAGAAAGACGCGAAACAGATGTGGAACGCAGGCCGAGGATCAAAAAAAATGAGTGGGATTCTAACTGGCTGGGGCATCGGGTCCCTGCAATTCAAGGCTGAAATTTTTGACCTCGACCAACTTGTCTTCAAGTTCCTCGACAACCTCGGTCAAAATCCGGTCGTTGAGTTTAAGCACATCCCAGGCAATTTTCTGGATCTGCGGGACATAGCAGTCACCGCTGTTACCAAAGCCGCTGGCCTTGATAAGCACATCCGCAATGTGCACCACTGCTGTCTTAATACGGTGGTTTTCTGATTGTGCTACATTGTGGTGGCAAGCAATCGGCTCACTCAGCTTATCAGGCAGAAACCAGCTCTTGGCCAACCAACCGCCAATTTCAGCATGGTCAGTGTCAATAATCTCCCGCTCGGCCTCCCACATGTACACATGCTGATCGTCGATGGTGCGGCGGATTTGTGCCTCCGCCTCGCTGCATTTGAGGCTGACAATGACTTTGCCGATGTCATGCAACAGTGCAGCTGTCGAGATCTCCTCACATTCCGGCAGGGCAAGTCGGCGGGCAATCAGGTTGGCAGCCACACCGACACCCATGGAATGTTCCCACAACCCAACGCTGTTCTTCTCCATGATCTCAAAGATAGAGGAACTGAACGCCAGACTTTTGACAACATTAACCCCTAGAAGGATCATAGCATTGGATATGGTGGAGACGCGGTAGAAACCGTAGGAGGGTGAATTGGCCAACCTGAGTATACGAGCAGAAAACACTTGGTCTGAAGAGACAATCCTGGCCATTTCCTGAACCGATGATTTGTTGTTCTCAGGCATGGAATTAAGTTTATAAATGACACCAGGCAACGTAGGCAGCGTCTTGGTGTCCATAATGATCTTCTTCAGGTCATTCCGCTTTTTGTCCACAGGCATCTCCCATTGATCGCTTCAGGAACTCTTCGTAGATGTCAAACAGCTTGGACGTAAGTGGATCATGTCTAACCTTCTCGAAGCGCCTGTCAAGGTCAAGCAACATATCATCAAGCGAACGGTCACCGTCCGCCCATACAGGATGCCCCTCAACATAAACCGTCTTAACATCAAGGTGATCAAGGCGAACAATAAGTGCGTCAGTCAGCACTGTATCCTTGCCACAGATGGGCATTCCGGACGGACTGTCATTGCGATATACCTCCCGGGCAAGTATCATTCCCGCCTCGGCAAGCATCAGAGGAATTTTTTGCATGGCTATGATACCTTGTATTGCATTAAATTATATGTCCTATTTTGCCTCAAGAACCAAAGAACTTTAGAGAAATCACATATAAAAGTCAACGGATTATTACTAGATGGAACGGCTGGCAAACAGGCGATGCGCAGGAAAACGGAGGTCATGGTTCAGTATTTCAGCCCTACCCTGAGGAATTGTGCAAATTGTTCGGCCATCACGGGGCGGCTGAAGAGATAACCCTGCATCTCCACGCAGTTGTTGAAGGAGAGAAATTCCATCTGATCGCGCGTCTCTACCCCTTCGGCAATGACGTCGAGTTTAAGGGTCTGTGCCATGGCGATGATTATCTCGGCGATGGCCGCATCATCAGGGTTGGTAATGATATCCCTTACAAAGGAACGGTCTATCTTGAGTCGGCTGATGGGAAAATGTTTGAGGTAGCTGAGAGACGAGTAGCCGGTACCGAAATCGTCGATGGCAAGGGTGATGCCCATGTCCTTGAGCTTGCGCAGTATGCCAATGCTGATTTCGGCGTTTTTCATGACAGCGCTCTCGGTAATCTCGATCTCCAGCCATTTGGGGTCAAGCCCGGTCTCCATCAGGATGGCGGCAATGGCCTCATCCAAGGTCTGTTGATCGAATTGTTTACCCGAAAGGTTGACCGCAATTTTCACAGGAGGCAGTCCCTCGTCTTGCCAAGCCTTGTTCTGGCGACAGGCGGTCTGTAGAACCCATTCGCCGATGGGAATGATTAAACCGGTTTCCTCGGCCAGATAGATGAACCTGTCTGGCGCCAACAGACCCATATCAGGGTGATTCCAGCGCAGGAGCGCCTCCATTCCGACGATTTTGCCGGAACGGACATCTATCTGTGGCTGATATACGAGAAAAAACTCCTCTCGTTCCAGCGCCTTACGCATGGAGTTCTCCAGTATCATCCGCTCCAGCACCTTGACGTTCATCTCACGGGAGAAAAACTGGAAGTTGTTGCGGTCAAGCTCTTTAGCCTGATACATGGCCAAGTCGGCGTGTTTCAGCAGGGTTTGTCCGTCTTCGCCATTCATAGGGTAGACGGAGATACCGATGCTGCCGGTGATGTAGATCTCGTGACCGTCGATGTAAATCGGTTCGGAGACGAGGGCGAGAATTTTTTTTGATACAGCGGTGATACCTTCCTCGCTCCCCGCATTGTTCAGGATTATGACGAACTCGTCGCCACCGAGACGGGCCAGGGTATCGCTCTCGCGGATACAGGCCGAAAGGCGCTTTGATATGGTCATGAGCAATTGGTCGCCGGCCAGGTGGCCAAGTGTGTCATTAATCCCTTTGAAACGATCCAGGTCGAGGATCAGTACCCCTACCAGATGATGTTCGCGGATGCCTTGGGCAATGGAAAGTTTGAGGCGGTCATGCAGCAGGTTGCGGTTGGGAAGTCCGGTTAATGTGTCGTAGTTGATCAGCTGCTGGATTTCACTCTCTGCCTTGATGCGGGCGGTGATATCCAGTATCGTGCCGGAGATGATCAGGGGCTGTCCGTCTTCCCCGTTTTCCACTTCGGCCTGGCTGTTGACTACAATCTCTCCTTCAGTGCGCGATTTGATGCGGTGGATGATATTGAAGGGCAAACCATTTTTGGCTGATTGGAAAACGGATTTCTTGAACGTCGGCAGGTCGGCAGGATTAATCAGGGTGAAAACCCACTTCATACGTATTTTTTCCGGGCTGCCTGGGGTGAGGCCGAAAATGCGGTATAGTTCATCTGACCAGTAGAGTTCTCCGGTTGTAATGTTCCACTCCCAGCTTCCCAAGCGGGCAATTTTCTGGGCGCGGGCCAGTCGCGATTCACTCTGGCGTAGGGACTGTTTGGCGCTCTCCAGTCGCTCACGGGTCTCGGATTCCTGTAGGGCACGGGTGACAACACTGGGCAGACGGTCCAGGAAGAAGGTGTCCTTGAGCATATAGTCGCAGGCGCCGGTCTTCATCATCTTGACGGCCAGGCTGGAATCATCTCGCCCGGTGACCATGACAAACGGTATTACGCATCCCATGTCACGCATCTGCTCAATGAAGGCGGCTCCGGTCATATCCGGCAGGGTATAGTCGAGCAGGATCAGGCACGGGTTGTTAGAGGCAGCGGCAAGCCAGTTCAGGGCTTGCTTGCCGCTGGCGGCGCAGAAAGGACAGAAACCTTCGTCCTCAAGGGTACCTGCCATCAAATCAGCAAAACCGGCATCGTCCTCAATGATCAGGATGGAGGTATTATTATGTTTATCAGGGTTAGGTATGTCCTGTTCCTGCTTGATCATGCGTGTTCTTTCATGCTGTTAGGATCTACTTGGAAAGCTGAGGTAGCGCAACCTACTTTTTCTTCAGGCGCCAGCCTTCTTTGTTCACTTGAGGAACACGGGCGATTGCCAGCGAATCAGGGGGCACATCGCGGGTAACGGTTGTACCGGCTGCCACCAGGGCGTTGCGCCCTACGGTCACCGGCGCTACCAGCTGTACGTCGCTGCCGATGAATACCTGGTCGCCGATAACCGTACGGTGTTTGTTGACTCCGTCGTAGTTGCAGGTAATGGTTCCACAGCCGATATTGACGTCGCGACCGATCTCGGCGTCACCCAGGTAGGTCAGGTGGGATGCCTTGGATCCTTCGCCCATAACCGCCTTTTTGGTCTCCACGAAGTTGCCGATCTTGACATGGGCGTGCAGGACCGTGCCGGGCCGAAGATGCGCCATGGGTCCGACAGAAACGTCCCCGTGCAGTTCCGCGTCTTCCAATACCGAGCCAGCCTTGATGTGGCAGTCGTCGCCTATATGGCAGCCGTTGATGCTGACGCCATGTTCGATCTCGCAGCCGCTGCCGATGATGGCGCCGCCTGTCAGATGGCAGTTGGGGTGAATGGTCGTGTCGGGACCGATGCTCACACCGTGGTCGATGTAGGTCTGATCCGGGGCGACGATGGTCACGCCGTTCAGCATGAGGTCATGGTTGATCCGCCGCCGCAGGATTCGGGCGGCTTCGGCCAGTTGGGCGCGATCATTGACCCCCATGATCTCGTTGCTATCATCGATTGACAACGCCAGACATGTGAGTCCCTGTTGCGCTGCCATGGCCACCAGGTCGGTCAGGTAAAACTCGTTCTGGGCGTTGTTCCTGCCGATCCTGTCAATATTACTGAACAGAAAGTCCGCTTCCATGCAGTAGATGCCGCTGTTTATCTCGCAGATACCCTGTTCCCCGGGTGTGGCGTCTTTCTGCTCAATGATGCGCAACACTCGACCGGATTCGTTGCGCAGTACCCGTCCATAGCCGTAGGGTTCCGCTACGACTGCGGTCAATACCGTTAGAGCTGATTCGTGCATGCGGTGGTACTGGATCAGTTGGATGAGCGTCCCGGTACGAAGCAGAGGTGTGTCACCACACAGGATCAGTACCGTTCCACTAAAATTGCTCAGGGCGTCCCGGGCACAGGCTACGGCATTACCGGTTCCAAGTAGTTCTTCCTGCATGGCGCAACGAATGTCGGATGCATCGCGGAAATGGCGGAGCACTGCGTTTGCCTGGTGTCCGACCACAAGAACGAGCGGCGCTGCCCCGGCATTACGGGCGGCGGCAACCGGCCAGGCAATCATCGGCTGGCCGGCTATTGGATGAAGCACCTTGACCAGCCCGGATTTCATGCGGGTTCCCTTGCCGGCTGCGAGTATTACGGCTGCAACTTTGTCCATCATGTCCTGTCCCTCTTGTCATCGTGAGGTTTGTTGTGAAATGGGATATACTCTATTCGATGCCGGAAATGTCGTCAAGACAATAGAAGCAGGATAAAGACTTTACACATCCGCGTGTTTAGATATATCCTCATTTTTATACTGTGATGCTGTCCTGTTACTCTTTTGGAATCATCAGAAAGCTGCTTTTTACGCGGAGCTTATTAATGGCGATTGCCGAAGACCTGCCACAACTTGAACGCCTGCTGGGTGACCTGATTACCAAGTACGAACAGTATTTCATCGGCCTTGAAAAACGTGAACCGCTCAAGATGCTGGCCGATGTGGAAAAACTGGCGCGCCGTTATGCCGGAACTCCCATCAATAATACCATGTATAAATACAAATACACCATGTTGGTGGCTCGGTTAAGCACATATCGCGAACATTGGAATCGCATTCTCCGGCTGATCGAGGAGGGGCGGTATTCCCGTGACCGTTTTATTCGTGACCTGCGCCAGCGACCGAATGCGGGTGAAAGCCCATCCCGCGAGGAGGTCGCCCGTCAGCATCAGGATATGGAACTGGATCGAATTTACCGCGAATACCGAGAGGCCCGCATATCCTGCAATCTGCCGGTTGATAAAATCAGTCGCGACCTGATTGCAGCCACCATAAATAAAAGCAAACCCAACCTGGTTTCCCGGTTGGGAACCGAAGACCTTTTCTACCGTGTTGTTGTGGAAAACGGCAAACCCAAAATCAAGGCCAGTCAGCGCAAATGAACCCTCTGTATGAACCTGTCAGCCCCCGGATGAGCACGCCACTTTTGCCACAAATCGTCGATCTCCTGGCCGCATTGCGCCGGGAAGGCGCTCGCATAGCCCTGACAGGACTGAAGGGGTCTGCCCCGGCCTGTGTCGTGGCCGAACTGCTGCGCATGCAGTCAGGAAATCTGTTGGTCGTCACCTCAGATCAGGAAGCAGCCGATGAATTCTGTTGTGAACTGGGCTTCTTTTGTGGAGCTGATGCCGCTCCGCTCCCCTTTCCTGCCTGGGACGCAGCGCCATTTTCAGCTGCCTCGCCCCATCCCGACATTTCAGGCGCCCGGCTAGACACCCTGTTCCGTCTACAGAACAACCTGGCCAGTGTTGTTGTATTGCCGGTAGCAGCTGCGCTACAACGGGTTCTGCCACGCCGGATTTTTAACGAGGTCTCCTGCTACCTGGTGGCCGGGGAGGAGTTCGAGCGAGATGAACTGCTGGCACGGCTGGTCAAGATGGGTTACGCCAACGTGCCGCTGGTTGAGGATCGCGGCGGTTTTGCCGTGCGGGGCGGCATTCTTGACATATTCCCTCCCAATATGGCTGCGCCGGTACGGATCGAGTTCTTCGGCGATACGGCTGAGACCATCCGCTACTTTGATCCGCTCACCCAGCGTTCGCTCCAGGCGGTACACGAACTGGTGCTGCTCCCTTCAAAGGAGATCCTCCTTACTGACGAGGTGTTGGCAGACATCGCCCCGCGGCTGAAGGCATGCTGCGACGACTTGGAGATTCCGGCCGACCGGCGGCGGGCCATCCACGAAGAGCTGAAAAATGCTGTCTACTTCCAAGGCGTCGAATTTCTCCAGCCGCTGCTGCACCCCGGCCTGGAGACGATCTTCGACTACACCCCCGGCGCAACGCTGGTTCTGCTCGATCCCGAGGCGATCCGTGAGGCAGTCTCCCGCTTTGGCGAGGAGATCGCCAGCGGCGCGGACAAGGCCCGTAGTGCCAAGCGCCCCCATGCGCCCCCTGCGGAACTCTTTCTCAACGGTAGCGATCTCGACGCCATTATCACTGGCCGCAGCCGCCTGGAACTGTCAGGGTTGAGTCTGGCAGGAGATCCGCTTCTTACTTCCATAGCTATCCCCTGTGATGCAAACAGCGACCTGCGGGTTAACGTCTCCAAGGAGACCACCCACGCTCTGACCCCGCTTTCCCATACCCTGCGGGAGTGGCTCGACCAAGGTTTCCAGATTGTCATCACCTGCCATCAGCGCCCCCAGGCCGAGCGTTTACGGGAGTTGCTGATACCATATCGCATCCCCTGCTCCATCAGCGAAAGCAGCTTTCCAGAGGTGGTGCACAACCTGACCACCCCCAGCCCCCTCCTGAATCAGGATGTGATTATCTCCATTGTACTGAGCGACATCTCGCGCGGTTTCCGCCTGCCCGTATCCAAGCTGGCGCTGATCGCCGAGGAGGAGCTGTTTGGCAAGCGCGCACGACGGCGGGGCATCTCCGAGGTGCGAAAGAAGCAGATTCTCTCCTCCCTGGCCGAACTTAAACCTGGGGACCACATGGTGCACGTGGACCACGGTATTGGCTTGTACCGTGGACTGCAGCACATAAGCGTGGGGGGGGTCGGTGGGGATTTCCTGCTACTGGAGTACGCTGGCAGTGACAAACTCTACCTGCCGGTGGACCGCCTCGGGCTGGTGCAACGTTACGTCGGGCCTGAAGGGAGTTCTCCCGGTCTGGACAAGTTGGGCGGTGTATCCTGGGAAAAGTCCAAGGGCAAGGCAAAAAAAGCCATTGAGGAACTGGCCGGAGAGCTGCTGGAGATCTATGCCCAGCGTCAGATCTGCGAGGGTTTCTCCTTTTCGCCTCCAGACGAGATGTACCGCGAGTTTGAGGCCTCCTTTGCCTGGGAGGAGACGCCCGATCAACTCTCCGCCATCCAGGACGTACTGGCTGACATGCAGCACTCCCGCCCCATGGACCGGCTGGTGTGTGGTGATGTCGGCTACGGCAAGACCGAGGTGGCTCTGCGGGGCGCCTTCAAGGCTGCCCTGGATGGCAAGCAGGTCGGGATTCTGGTGCCGACCACCATTCTGGCCCAGCAGCACTACGAGACTTTTCACGAACGGCTCAAGGACTATCCGGTCACGGTGGAGGTCATCTCGCGCTTTCGCACGCCGAAGGAGCAAAAGGTCATCCTGGAGCGACTGAAAAAAGGGGACATCGACATCATTATCGGCACCCACCGCCTGCTACAGAAAGACGTGGCCTTCAAGGATCTGGGGTTGATGATCATTGACGAGGAGCAGCGTTTCGGGGTCAAGGACAAGGAGCGTCTCAAGCAGTTCCGGGCGGTGGTGGATGTCATGACCCTGACCGCCACCCCGATCCCGCGCACCCTCTACATGTCGATGATGGGCATCCGCGATCTGTCGATCATCGACACCCCGCCTGTTGATCGCCTGGCCATCAAGACCTTTGTGGCGCGCTTCTCCGAGGAGTTGATCCGCGAGGCGGTCATGCGCGAGCTGCGCCGGGGCGGCCAGATCTTCTTCGTCCACAACCGGGTGGCCAGCATTGCCAAGCGAGCCGAGCAGCTCGCCGCCATCGTGCCCGAGGCGAAAATATCTGTGGGTCACGGCCAGATGGGCGAGCATCAACTGGAAAAGGTCATGCTGGCTTTCATGCATGGCGAAACCAACCTGCTGATCTGCACCACCATCATCGAATCCGGCCTGGACATCCCCAACGCCAACACCCTGATCGTGGACCGGGCCGACACCTTCGGTCTCTCCCAGCTGTACCAGCTACGCGGTCGGATCGGTCGTTCCACTCAGCGCGGCTATGCCTACCTGTTGATCCCGGGCGAAAGCACTATCTCCGCTGATGCCCGCGAACGCCTCAAGATCCTCCAGGATATCTCCGAACTGGGGGCCGGTTTCCGTATCGCCACTCATGACATGGAGATCCGCGGCGCCGGTGACATGCTCGGCAACCGCCAGTCCGGCACGGTGACTGAGATAGGTTTCGAGCTCTATAGCCAGATGCTGGAGGAAACCATCTGCCGTATGCGGGGCGAGGAAATGACCGAACGGGTCGAACCGGAGATCAATCTGAAGGTGCCGGCCTTCATCCCGGAGGCCTATGTCAAGGATGCCAACCAACGTCTGGTGATCTACAAGAAATTGACCCAGGCCGAGTGCGAGGAGGATGTGCTGGACGTGCAGAACGAGGTCAACGACCGCTTCGGCAAATATCCGCTGGCCACCTCCTATCTGTTCGAGATCATGAAGCTTCGGGTCATGCTGAAGCGTCTGCTGGTGCGGCAGATAGACTACGACGGCAAACATGTGATCATAGCATTCCACCCTCGCACCCCGGCCTCACCCGACACCATCATCGCCATGATGCGCAGCGAACCGAAAAAATACCGGTTCACTCCTGATTACCGCCTGACTTGTGCGCTGAACGGTACTGCCTTTGAGGATATTATTGCTACAGCCAGGAAGGTGTTGCAGAAGCTATTGTCATAGCTGTGACAACTGTTTTTGATTGTATATTCAATTATTGAAATATATC
Source organism: Pedobacter sp. (assembly GCA_041672425.1). Taxonomy (GTDB): domain Bacteria; phylum Desulfobacterota; class Desulfuromonadia; order Geobacterales; family Pseudopelobacteraceae; genus JACPFJ01. The sequence goes on from JBAYZR010000029.1 coordinate 12,013, forward strand.
CCTCACAAAGTAAGAGACGTGGGTGGTCGATAGTGATAGAGAAAAGAAACTCTGTGACGCACACGCAGCACAAGGGCTGAGCATAACAATAATTCTGGAGCCAACAACTACAGGCCAGATAGAAACTACGGTTTGTGGAATTTCACCACCAACACCCAACAGGGTCACACCTATCACGAACACACCTTAAGTCCAATTAAAGTCGGTACAGATTTTTCCTTACAAATGATGTATAGTCGTTTCACATGGTTTCAGGGAGGAATAGAGAATGATTGCAGTCACTGCAAAAACAATATTGGGAGATTGCCGGGAAGCCTTACGAGAGCTACGTGACAACTCTGTTGACTTGATTTTTACATCACCACCATATGCAGACCAACGTTCGCAAACATACGGTGGCATAAAACCCGATCAGTATGTTGACTGGTTTATGCCGATAGCTACGGAACTGCTTCGAGTTCTCAAACCGGATGGAACTTTTGTCCTGAACATAAAAGAAAAAGCTCAAAATGGAGAACGGCATACTTACGTTCTTGAATTAATTCTCGCCATGAGAAAAATGGGCTGGCTCTGGACTGAAGAAATGATTTGGCACAAGAAAAATTGTTATCCGGGAAAGTGGCCTAACCGTTTCAGGGATTCATGGGAGCGACTACTACAATTCAATAAATCAAGGCATTTTAACATGTACCAAGAAGAAGTTATGGTTCCAATGGGAAGCTGGGCAGAAAAACGACTTCAGAACCTGAGTGACACGGATAAAATCCGTGACAATTCAAAAGTCGGCAGCGGATTCGGAAAAAATATTTCAAACTGGATAGGAAAAGAGAAAGCGTATCCCACCAATGTTTTGCAACTTGCAACAGAATGTTCAAACAAGAACCACAGCGCGGCATTTCCGGAATCTTTGCCAGAATGGTTCATCAAGCTTTTTACCAAAGAAGGAAATACTGTGCTTGATCCATTCATGGGGTCAGGTACGACACTCAAAGTTGCGCAGAGAATGAAAAGAAACTCTGTAGGCATAGACATTCTTCCGCTGTATTACGACATGGTAAATATAGCTATCCAACCAACTGAATGCTATCTTTTTGAAAAAAGGGAAGAATATGCTGCCGATAACAAAAAACGAAGTGGAACGGTATGTAAGAGAAAACATAGCGAGCTTCCACAACAAGCGTCTTGAAAGCATCAACAAAATCAAACTGGAACAAATCCTGAAACGTAAAAACCCTTATTTGTTCAAGGCTAAAAACATCATTGCCGCCCCCGAACTTGTCAAAACGTTGCTGGATGCTCACCTATCTTCACAAGAAGAAACAATTTTCGGCGATTTTCTTGAGGGTCTTGCAATCCACATAAACAAAACCGTTTTCAGTGGCGACAAATCAGCAGCCGAAGGTATTGACCTTGAGTTTAACTCTGATGGAGTCCGGTATATCGTCGCGATCAAATCCGGCCCAAATTGGGGTAACAGTTCCCAAATCCAGAAAATGAAAGACTGCTTTAACAAAGCCAAGAGAATTTTACGGACTTCAAATTCAAAGATGAATATCATTGCAGTCAATGGCTGTTGTTACGGAGTAGATAACCAACCTGATAAAGGCGAATATCAAAAGCTGTGCGGACAGAGTTTCTGGGAGTTTATGTCCGGCGACGAATCCCTTTTTATCCAAATCATTGAACCCCTTGGACATGAAGCACGAGAACGGAACAAAGAATTTCTGGAGCGCTACGCCCAGATTATTACGAATTTTACATGCAGTTTCGCAGATAAATTCTGCAACGACGGAAAAATTGACTGGGAGCGACTGGTCATATTCAATTCCGGGAAGAAGAAATAACGAAAATTCCCACCAAGCCTGTGAACGAGGCGCAGGGCGCCCCACGCCTTTTTTACTGCTCTTTTGCCGACTGCGTGAATTTGCTATTGCCGCCTGGATGTGGTAATAACGTCACTAGTTCCGGTACAGCTTATACAAGGTTCAACAGATGTCACAAAAGCAGCGCCTCGACAAATTGATGGTCGAACGCGGCCTGGCGCCTTCACGGGAGCGCGCCCAGGCCTTGATCATGGCCGGTCAGGTGGTGGTGGGTGACCACGCTGTCGACAAGGCTGGCCAGCAGGTTGCTCTGGATACGGACATACGCATCAAGGGTGATGTGTTGCCCTATGTCAGCCGTGGCGGTCTCAAACTACGCAGGGCGCTGGATGAATTCTCTGTGGATGTCAGTGGATTGGTGGTTCTTGATGTAGGCGCCTCCACCGGTGGTTTTACCGACTGTATGTTGCAGGCCGGGGCAGCCAAGGTCTATGCGGTTGATGTCGGTTACGGCCAGCTGGCCTGGAAGCTACAGCAGGACCCGCGCGTGATCAGCATGGAGAAGACAAACATCCGCTACCTCACCCCGGCGTTGCTTGGCGCTCTGCCTGACCTGGCAGTGATTGATGCCTCGTTTATCTCGCTGTCCAAGGTGTTGCCTGCCACCATTGAGCTAGTCAAGCCGGGCGGACTGATTATTGCGCTGATAAAGCCGCAGTTTGAGGTTGGTAAGGGCGAGGTGGGCAAGGGTGGTATTGTCCGTGATCCGGCTTCACACGAAAAGGTCATCAAGGCGATTCGTCAGACAGCGCATGAAATGGGTCTCGCGGTCGCCGGGCTTTGCGACTCACCGATCACCGGCGCTGATGGTAATCGTGAGTTTCTTATTCTGTTGAAGATACCTTTAAATATTATGAAGGAGGCTGACGTGGAAAATTGTATTTTCTGCAAGATCATTTGCGGAGAAATCCCTTCGAAAAAGGTGTTTGAGGATGAACAGCTTCTGGTCATTGAGGATGTTACACCGCAGGCGCCGCTGCATTTGTTGTTCATCCCTAAAAAACATTTTGCCAACTGTCTCGATATGTCCGCTCAGGATGACGGCGTGGTAGGGTACGTTTTCAGAAAAGCGGGCGAAATAGCCAGGCAGAAGGGATTCGTTGAGTCTGGTTTCCGCCTGGTACAGAATAATGGCGCCGGTGTCGGCCAGTCGGTCTTTCATATCCATTTTCATATGCTGGCGGGTCGCAACTTTTCCTGGCCTCCGGGCTAAAGCGGTGGAGGATAAATGAGATATTTACTCATCATGGTATTTGTCCTGATGTTGGTGGGACAGCTTGGCGCTGAGACGTATTCCTGGGTGGATGAAAACGGCACCTTCAATTTTTCGGAAGATCTGTCGCGAGTGCCTAAGAAGTATCGAAAAAATGTGAGCAGACGTGGTGACATGGGAGGGCAGAGCACTGCACCGGCGAATGCTGGTACTGAAAAGAGCCCGCAAACTGACCCTCGCCAAGTTGAAGGTTCTAACGGAAAGCCGCCAAGTGGATTGCCTGGTGGAGACAACCAACTCTACGGTGGGAAGACGCAGGATGCGTGGCGTAAGGAACTGAATGTTCATGAGTCAGAGCTGAAAATGATCGAACAGCAACTTGATCAGATATGGAAACAGATCAACAAGCCGATGGGCGTTTCTCGCGAACGTCAATCAGAGATGACCAGGGAATATGAGAATACCCGTGTAACCTACAATCAGAAATACAAGATATACAGCGAGCTGATCGAATCGGCCAGGAAAGCAGGACTGGTGATTGAGATAAAGAAATAGTCTCGGATAGCAGAGAAATAAAACAGTTACAACACGAAAAAATGACTTAGCCGTTATAGGATAAGTCATTATTTTTATTGGCGCGCCCGGCACGACTCGAACGTGCGACCTACGGCTTAGAAGGCCGTTGCTCTATCCAGCTGAGCTACGAGCGCATATTAAAAATCGGCTACGATACATTTGATTTATTGTTTTTGAAACCTACCACAATGTGCGGGGAGACGCAATAAAAACCCCTCCGAAGTCAGGGCCTATTTGATAGATCCTGCAAATCCTTATCCCCGGTGATAACAGTGTCATTTCCATCATTGCACGCAAAACCTGAACTGCTGGCCCCGGCCGGATCGCTGGAATCCTTTTTTGCCGCAATGGAAAAGGGGGCCGATGCCGTCTATGCAGGCCTGCGGGAGTTCTCCGCCCGCGCCCGCGCCAAGAATTTCACGCTGGCGCAGATAGAGCGGATGCTGGCCTATGCCCACGCCAATAACAGGCGGATCTATGTCACCCTCAACACCCTGGTCAAGGAACAGGAGCTGCCCCAGCTTGTTGATACCCTGTCAGCACTGGCAGGAATGCGTGTAGACGGTGTGATCCTCCAGGATCTGGCTGTGGCGCGCTTGATCCGTAACCACTTCCCTGGCATCCCGATGCATGCCTCGACCCAGATGACGATTCACAATACGCCCGGTGTACAGATGTTGGCCCAATTGGGATTCCAACGCGCTGTGCTGGCCCGTGAGCTGGCCATCGACGAGATTGCGGCAATCGCCGCAGCCACGCCGGTGGAGATTGAGACCTTTGTTCATGGCGCTCTCTGTTTCTCCATCTCGGGGCAATGTTTCTTCTCCTCCTACCTGGGTGGCCACAGCGGCAACCGAGGACGCTGCGCTCAGCCCTGCCGCCGACTTTACAGCCATCGGGGCAAGGAGGGGCACTACTTTTCCACCAGTGATCTCTCGGCCATTGATCTCCTGCCGGAGCTGATCCGGGCCGGGGTTAAATCCCTCAAGATCGAGGGACGGATGAAATCAGCCGAGTACGTGGCCAGCGTGGTGGAGGCATACCGCATGGCGCTTGATGCGCCTGAACGTTTGCAGAAAGAGGCGCTTGCAACTGCCAAGGAGTTGCTCAAATTCTCATTTGGCCGCACCCCTACCAAGGGTTTCCTCGCTTCCCAGAATCCGGATGATATTGCCAACCCTTGGCAGAAGGGGGGGACGGGCCGCTTTGTCGGACAGATCAAGGGTATCAAGGGAAATCGCCTGAGCTTTGAGACACGTGACCCACTGCATGTGGGTGATCGTCTGAGGGCCCAGCCCAAGAGTGACATGGCTGGGCAGGCATGGACAGTACGCGAACTGTTCTGCAACCGCAAAAAGGTGATGGAAGCCCGCGCCGGGAGCATGGTGGAGGTAGAGACCCCTTTTGATTTTTCTGTTGGTGATTCTATCTACAAGGTGTCATCGCGGGAGGCCTTCACCCTGAGCGAAAACGCCTGTCAACGCAGGCTGGACTCGGTGCAGAGGGACAAACTTCCCTGTTGCTTGCGCGTTGTTCTTGAAGATGGCGCCATG
>JBAYZR010000030.1:0-16969 GCA_041672425.1 Pedobacter sp.
AATGTTGAATATCAGCCGTGCCGGAGTCAGCTTGGCTGCACGAAGAGGCGAAGATATATATATGAATAATCCGGCGTTACATGACATTGCATCTAGTTTACAAACTTAACAACGTCCCGTTTATGTCTCCTCAACGTCCCGTTTATGTCTCCTCGAGGGAATGGATTAAAGATGATAAGGATGACAGTCTTGATATTTCCTGGTTTGGAACAGCTAACGAACTTCCCGACCCAACTGTCCTGGCGCAGGAGGCAATGGTTGAGCTGGAAGCAGCCATGACGGAGTTACGTGGGATTATGGCAGAGCTTGGTATGGTGGTAGAGGCATGAGCGACCTGTTTTCCGTAACCGGCGCTTATGCCGATATGCTCCGAAGCATAAAAGCTGCGGTCAGGGACTCGCGGTTACTGGTGCAACGTACTGTCAACCGCAACCTGATCGACCTTTACTGGACAATTGGCCATGAAATCGTTCAGCGGCAAGAAACAGAGGGATGGGGCAAGTCGGTCGTCGAGCGGTTGTCGTCCGATTTGTGCCGTGAGTTTCCGGGTACAAGTGGTTTTTCGGCGCGAAACCTTTGGGATATGCGTCGCTTGTATGAAGAATATGACGGTGAGCCAGAACTGCGACAGCTTGTCGCAGAAATCCCATGGGGTCAGAATCTGCTGATTCTTAACATGGTAAAGGATCTGGCAGCCCGCGCCTATTACCTGCGCATGACTGCCGAACAGGGCTGGAGCCGCAATATTCTGCTGAACCAGCTCAAAGGAAAAGCATACGAACGACATGCCCTGGCGGAAAAGCAACATAACTTTGCCGCAACGCTCCCGGAACATCTGGCCGGTCAGGCGGACGAGGCGATGAAGGACGTCTACCTGCTGGATTTTCTCGGTATCGGCAAGCCGGTGGTTGAGAGGGAGATGGAACGGCGCATGGTGAACAGGATCAAGGATGTGATCCTGGAACTGGGCTACGGATTTGCCTTTCTGGGGAATCAATACAGGGTAAACCTGGAGGGGAAAGATTACTTTATCGATCTGCTCTTTTACCACCGGCGTTTGAAAAGCCTCGTAGCTGTGGAGCTAAAAAGCGGTGTTTTTCTCCCAGAATACGCCGGTAAGATGAATTTCTACCTCAACCTGCTGGATGATCTCGTCCGCGAGCCGGACGAAAATCCATCAATCGGCATCATCCTATGTGCTGATCGCAACAGGGTGGAAGTTGAATACGCCCTGCGTGGTATCAATAAACCGGTAGGGGTGGCAGAATACACCCTGACCCATGATCTGCCCAAAGAGTTGGCCGGGAAGCTGCCCGATGCAAAGCAGATCGAAGCGGAGATTTTGCGGGAGCTGGGCGAGGAGGTGGAGGGGTGAGTCTTTCGCCAGACAACTGGGTAGAAACTACCTTTCGAGATGTCACAACCTACATTTCCCGAGGGAAGTCTCCAAAATATACGGATGTTAGTGCGCTTCCCGTTGTGAATCAGAAGGCTATTCGTTGGCATGGCATTCAGAAGGAATATCTGAAATTCATTCATCCTGATCAGATTGACCAATGGACACCAGAACGATTTATCCAAGAAGGCGACGTTCTTTGGAATAGCACGGGTACTGGAACTATTGGCCGCGCATGTCTTGTACAGAAAGCTCACCTGACTCCTTCGAAGGTTGTTGACAGCCATGTAACAATTATTCGACCAAATAAAGAACTTATTGACCCACGATACCTATTCGCGTGGATAAGAAGCCCTGAAATTCAAAGAGCGATTGCAGACCTTGCAACCGGCTCTACAAATCAAATTGAATTGCCACGCAGCATTATTGCGGAATTACGCTTACCACTCGCTCCTCTCAACGAACAAAAACGGATTGCCGACAAGCTTGATGCGCTGCTGGCGCGGGTAGACGCCTGTCGTGAGCGGCTGGATCGGGTGCCGCAGATTCTCAAACGCTTCCGTCAGTCGGTACTTTCCGCTGCTACCAATGGGACGTTAACAGAGGAGTGGCGGAAGTTAGAAGCTATTGTAGCCGAATGGATGGAGGTTGAGCTTGGTGATGTTGCAGAAGGCTTCTCATATGGATCTGCTGCCAAATCTGCAAGAGAAGGAAAAATACCGGTTCTGTGCATGGGCAACATTCAGGATGGGCAACTTGTTTGGAATAGCCTTGTCTTTACATCCGATCCGAGCGAAATCAAGAAGTATCGGTTGTGTGCCGGAGATGTCCTGTTTAACCGCACAAACAGCCCTGAATTGGTTGGCAAGACTGCGGTGTTTAAGGGTGAACGGGAAGCAATATACGCTGGTTACCTGATTCGAGTTCGTTGCGGGAACAAATTACATCCGGACTTTTTGAATTACTGTCTTAATAGTCCAGAAGGACGTGATTACTGCTGGCAAGTGAAGTCGGACGGTGTGAGCCAGTCAAATATCAATGCAAAGAAATTGGCGGCGTTTCCCATTAATCTTCCCTCTCATAACGAACAATGTGAAATCGTCCGCCGCGTTGAAACCCTCTTTGCCTTCGCCGACCGTCTTGAAGCCCGTTATATTGCGGGCCGCGAACGAATTGATCAACTGATTCCATCATTGCTTGACAAGGCTTTTAGCGGTGAACTCACTGCCGAGTGGCGCGAACAGAACCCCGACCTGATCAGCGATGAAAACTCCGCCAAGGCGCTGCTGGCTCGAATTAAATCAGAGAAGGCAGAGGAGGTTAGAGTAATAAAAACCAATCAAAAGTGCGTAAAAACAAAGGCAGGTAAAAATATGAAGCCCAAAATGATTATCCCCGTTGCCGTGGCGTTGAAGGCTGCTGGTACTCCACTTGCTGCTCAGGCGCTTCTAACTCAATCAGGTTATTCGTCTGATGCCACCACTGAAGACCTCGAACGTTTCTTCTTAGATATTCGAGATCAATTGAAACTTGGCTCTATTCTTCGTGAGCGTTCTGGTGATAATGATATTTTTACTCCAGTGAACTAAGGATTTAGGAATGAAGATTGAATATATGGAAGTACGATCACGCTTCAAGAATCTAAGTCAAGTCCGGGTTGTTTTTGATGAAGATAACCTGATGACGGTGATTGTAGGTCGCAACGGGTCGGGGAAATCCAATGTACTAGAGGCGTTGGTATCCATCTTCAGAAATCTTGACTTGGGTGAAGCGCCTCCTTTCTCCTACTTATTAAGATACCGGCTTGGTGAGGGCAATAATAGCCGTTGGATCACTGTAAATGCTGACCCTACTCGTGGCACCTTAGCAAAACAATATGAGATAGCGGTGGAAACGGAACTTAAAGATGGGATGTTTCAATTAAAGCAGTCAGTCCCTTTGTCAAAAGTCAAACGCAGCAAAGAAGGTTCGGCTTATTATCTTCCCAACTACCTTTTTGCATACTACTCAGGCCCTAGTGATCGCCTGGAGAACTATTTCAGGAAACATCGCACAGACTTCTATCGCAAACTTCTCAAAAATGAAATCGACCTTAAGGGCGAGATACGACCGCTATTCTATGCCAAACCCTTCCACAGCCAATTTGTATTGTTGGCTTTTTTCCTGAGCCAGCAAAACGACAAAGAGAAAACCTTCTTGCGTGAGCAACTTGGCATAGAAGACTTGGACTCTGTCCACTTTGTTATGCGTAAGCCAGAATGGGCTAAAAAGAAGGGCGAACTATTCTGGGGCGCATATGGTGTGGTGAGAGACTTCCTTGATACGCTCTACCCTTACGCACTGGCACCCGTCAAAGTAACACGCGAGGAAAAAACTAATCTGACAGGGAAAGGCCTTCCAAATGAGTTTTTCCACCTTTTTTTACCCGATGTAGAAACTCTGCGTGAATTTGCTCAAGGATTAACTCCTGACGTGTTTTTCAAAATGCTGGAAAGCACTTTGCTTTCGGAAATAATTTCGGAAGTCAGCGTTCGTGTTAAGGTTTCATCAAGTGACCAACCGTTAACCTTCCGAGAGCTTAGCGAAGGTGAACAACAATTATTGACGGTATTGGGTCTGCTCAAATTCACCGGTGGCAAAGATTCTTTGTTTTTGCTGGATGAACCAGACACACACCTTAATCCAGCCTGGGCTGCAAAATACCTTGAGTTCTTACGAGAGTTTGTACCCAATTGTAACACTAGCCATCTTTTGATGGTCACCCACCACCCGCTGGCAATTGCAGAATTGGAAAAAGGGCAAATTCAGGTCATGTCACGGGCGAATGATGGGCAGGTAAACGCGCACGAACCCGAAGAGAACCCAAAGGGCATGGGGATCAATCTGATACTCCGCAGTGATATGTTCGGCTTGAAAACTACACTGGATGATGAAACTAATCGGAAGCTGACACGACGGAACATGCTAGCAAGTATGGATAAGCTGAGTAGTCTGGAAGAATCTGAGATGAAACGGATAAATGGTGAATTGGATGAGCTTGGTTTTACGCTCAGCTCTGATGATCCTGACTATATGGATTACCTGCGGAACAAGTATCGACCAGAAGATGAGGCATCCCAATAATGCGATGGATTTGCAAAGATGATATTGAAGAACGCCTGACTCAGCAATGGCGTACTGAAGCCCAGGCCGCCCTAATCAGAGTAAATGAGGCGAAAACGGCTGAAGATAGAAAAGAAGTTTTAAAGAACGCGTCTTCTACAAAAGTCTGGCGGGACTTTTATGCCTTGTTGCCCGACAACTTAAAAAAGAAGTGTTGGTACTGTGAAGCGGAGGAAATTCGCTCGGATATGCCTGTTGATCACTTTCGACCGAAGCAAAAGGTAGAGGGCCAAGCGGCTCACGATGGCTATTGGTGGTTGGCATTTGATTGGGAAAATTACCGTTGTGCCTGTACTTTTTGCAATAGCCGAAGGAATAATCAGGAGACATCGGGGGGGAAACAGAGCCAGTTCCCTTTGATGATAGAAGATAATCGTGCCTATACTCCTTCAGATATCTTGAAAAATGAAATCCCTGCCTTTCTGGATCCCTTTGAACCTGATGACGAAAAATTATTGTGGTTTGATAATGATGGTATACCCGAACCAAGTCCACAATGTCCGGGCCACTTACAGTGTAAGGTCACAAATTCAAGTAATATTTTCCATTTACACGAAACAAAATTAGTTCGAAAAAGAAATAAGTTACGACTTTCCATAGATAAAGACGTAAAAGACCTGCGTGACGCTTTAGAATCAGGTGATCAAATTCGCAGCAAAGACTTGAAGGGTAAGCTTCGGAGGGTAGTAAGGGACTCGGAAATGTTGTCTCGTGCGGCAGTTGTCTACTTGAGACAGCATAGGGATTTGGATGAAGTAAAAGAAATACTACAACTTGACTAATAACAACAACTAGCGTCAGACCTATACAATTGACAATAAAAGTAAAACTGAAGTAGTAAAGCGAAGTCGCCAACCCAAAGACCGTACCAATTCTATAAAATCGCCGACCAGCCTCATGCCAGTTAACGCGGGGTACATAAATATGACACAAGCACTGGATAAACTGACGATAAAAGGGTTCAAATCGATTCGATCTTTAGAGAATTTCGAGCTTACAAACCTGAACGTCCTCATTGGTGGTAACGGTGCGGGGAAAAGTAACTTCATTGATTTTTTCCGTATGTTACGAGCCATGATGGAATTGCCATTGCCGGGACTCGCCAGCGCAAATTTGCAGGCATATACCGCTGATGGCGGTGGAAGCGATGATTTTCTTTTTAATGGCCCAAAGGTAACGGAACAGATTGAGGTAAACACAACATTCGGCCCGAACGGCTACCGCTTCAAGCTTGCGCCAACTACGGATGAAACATTCATCATCAATGACGAAGGTAGCTTCCACAAAACCTGGTGGGAAGACGGAGGAGGACACACAAGCCCTAAGTTGCTTAAAAATAAAGACTATAGGGGGGGGCGTGGTGAGCATATTTATAAGGCTATCTCTTCCTGGAAGATCTATCATTTTCATGACACCGGCAAAAATGCACCGATGCGGCGTTATGAATCTATTGACGACAATGCGTACTTGCGATTTGATGCGGCAAATATCGCTCCGTTCCTGCTTGATTTGAAGGAAAGTAACAGAAGTGCCAAAACAAATACTTATAACCAGATTGTGGATACTATTCGCTTGGTAACTCCGTTCTTCGATGATTTTATCCTGAAGCCAAACGATAATGAAAAGGTCCGTCTCCGCTGGCGGCAGAAGGGGTCTGACTATCCCCTCAAACCACAGCATCTGTCCGACGGCACGCTTAGATTCATCTGCTTGACGACGGCTTTGCTGCAACCCAATCCGCCATCAACCATAATTATCGATGAACCGGAACTGGGGCTGCATCCCTATGCTATCGAGATTTTAGCTGAATTGATTGTTGCGACAGCCAAGAAGACACAGCTTATCATCTCAACACAGTCTCCCTCGCTCGTTGATTATTTTGAGCCTGAAAATATTATTGTCGTAAACCGAAAGGAAGGGGCATCGGTCTTTAACCGTTTGAATAAAGATGATCTGTCTACCTGGCTTAATGATTATTCGCTGGGAGACCTCTGGCGAAAAAACATTGTCACCGGCGGGCCTGCTCATGAATAGTGTTCATAAGGAATAGCAGCAATCCGGAGACAATGCCCGCACTTTAACGATTGGCTGACAAGACTTGAGCAGCTTAAAAAACAATAAAATGCAAAAGGCTGGAACCTCACTCACCACCTCCATCAAACACTTCGCCTCCCTCAACCGCGCCCCCGGCCCAACCTGGACCGAGGTCACCAAGCGCAAGGCCCCGCACAGGAACACAATTATGAAGTCTGAAACCGATTTTCCCTGGTGGAGCTGAATGAGCTGTTCAACCTCTACTGGCGGCGGATCATTCCGCTAGGCCAGACCAGCAGCATCGCCTTCCCCTTCTCTCGACTCGACCGGGAACCGTTCTGAGTGCAGTCGGTCATCAACGAATGAATAGAGGAGATAGTGAAAAAGTGGATCTTCACCTGGAGAAGCAATCAATGAAAAGTGAAACCGACGGCAAAACAAAAGAATAAACAAATTCAAATTGAGACAACGATAAGGAATACAAATGCCAGACATTTATGATTTTACCGTACAGACCGCAAGTGGTGAAACAAAAACTCTTACCGAATATCGTGGGCAGGTAATGCTGATTGTAAACACAGCCAGTAAGTGTGGTTTCACGCCTCAGTATGCCGGGCTTGAGGCTTTGTTCAGGAAATATGCCTCCCAGGGATTTGTGGTACTCGGTTTTCCCTGCAACCAGTTTGGTGCGCAGGAGCCGGGTGAAATATCAGAGATTCAAACCTTCTGCTCGCTCACCTACGATGTGAGTTTCCCGTTGTTCGCCAAAATCGATGTTAATGGCAGCGATGCAGCGCCACTTTACAAGCGCCTTAAATCCGCGGCGCCAGGCGTACTTGGCAGTGAGGCAATCAAATGGAATTTCACCAAGTTCCTCATTGACCGTGAAGGCAGTGTGCTGGATCGTTACGCTCCAACTACCACACCAGAAAGCTTGGAAAGTGTCATCGAAGCTGTATTACGCAAGCCTGTTCGATCATGACGGGTACGTCAGACGGTTTTTCAGACTCTGGCAATACAGGCAGGGGAAGCGAAATAGGGATTTTTTTAAAAAACCTGTTGCGGGCGTTACGCTCCAGGAATTATCGACTATTTCTCGCCGGTCAGAGTGTTTCTCTTATTGGAACTTGGATGCAATCGGTGGCCATGAGTTGGTTGGTCTACCGTTTAACCGGTTCTGCCTTTCTGCTTGGCGCAGTGAGTTTTACTAGCCAGATTCCAACGTTTCTACTGTCTCCTGTAGCTGGAGTGTTGGCCGACAGATGGAATCGTCAGCGTCTCTTAATTGCGACACAGGCGCTTGCCATGCTACAGGCAGCGGTACTGGCTGCTGCTGTCCTTACCGGTGTTATCCAAGTCTGGCATATCATTGTGCTAAGCTTACTCCTGGGCGTTGTCAATGCCTTCGATATTCCGATACGACAGTCATTTATCGTTGAAATGGTTTCACAGCGAGAAGACCTGAGCAATGCAATCGCGTTGAACTCATCAATTGTACAAGCAGCCCGTCTCATTGGCCCTGCAATAGCAGGTCTTATCGTTGCCTCGGTTGGTGAGGGGGTCTGCTTCGTCCTGAACAGTGTCAGCTACTTGGCAGTATTGTTGGCACTTGTTGCAATAAAACTTAGTCCCGCTCCCCAAAGTGAAAAGCCACGACGGCACGTTCTGCATGAACTGCGTGAGGGTTTCAGCTACGCTTTTGGATTTGGGCCAATCCGGAGTATTTTGTTGCTAGTGGCCCTGGTAAGTCTGACGGGGATTCCCTACTCTGTTCTCATTCCGGTATTTGCGAAGGAAATCCTGCACGGTGGGGCCCACACCTTCGGTTTTCTTATGACTGCTGGCGGATGCGGCGCATTAGTCGCCACCATCTATCTTGCCTCACGTAAAAGCGTTCTCGGTCTTGGTAAACTCATTGTACTGGCTGGATTCTTGTTTGCTATCGGGGTAGCTTCTTTTGCTATTTCCACCAATATCAATCTCTCGTTTGCCTCTCTGGTTGTTGCAGGATTTGGCGCAATTACAATGATTGCCTCCAGCAATACTATTCTTCAGACAATCCTTGATGAGCAGATGCGGGGAAGAGTCATGAGTTTTTTCGCCGTTGCATTTCTTGGGATGGCCCCATTTGGCAGCTTCGGAGCCGGAACAATGGCAGGTATTATAGGTCCCCGTGAGACTCTACTGGCAGGAGCGGTCTGTTGTCTTGGCTCTACATTATTATTTGCCCGGCAACTCCCTAAAATCAGAGAAGCGGTTCGACCGATTTACGTAAAAATGGGGATTATCAAGGAAGTTGCTGAAGGTATGGAAACTGCTGCGGAGCAACCGATGATACAGGATAACCGGCAGTGATATGCCTATTCCGGCGCATTACCCACGGATATTACTTTAGCGCCCCGGTGCAGATTCGTTAGGTTTGGGTATAGAGCGATAGTTTCTATGTAAGGAATTTGCTAGATCAGTTTGTTATAAGTCCCTAATAGTGAAAAAAGAGAGTATTTGTGAGTTGCGTAATCTAATTGTAAATTGTAATAATGCAACGCTAATAGGAGTAGTTGTCTTGAATTATAAGTAAACTTTAAGAGAGGTTACAAATGGGAATGCATCTTCTGCGAATTATTAAGCTTGTTTTGCTATTGCCAGCACTATTGGTTTTTACAGCCTGCGGCGGCGGGGGCGGCGGAAGCGCACCCTATATATCGATAGATAATGAGAGCCTTTCCAGTGTGTTGAAGGTTGGTGATCAGGAACAGGGTTTCCCTGGTGTAACCTCGTTTATTGACACCAAGGTGGTATTTCAGGGCTCTGATATGTTTCTTGGCTTAACAATTGACTCCGCAGTTAAAGCTCTTATCACCAAAAACGTCAACAGCTTCCTGGAAACCTCACCTCCTGTCTTTGACAGTGGGCCTTCCCCTTCTTCTACCGGCGTTACAGTTGACGCCGCTCTTAAAAAAATCACAGTTGCGCTTTCTGAAATGGATGGCGCCCAAACGAATGCCAACATCATCATCTCCTGGAGTTTTACCGGCAACAGCGTTGTGCGTAGTTATACAAAGACTTATGTAGACGGAGAACTTAAAGGAACAACCTATTCGTCAACCTGGACCTACTCATACAGTTCGGTAACTGGTTTAACTACCGCACTTTTTATTGAGTCCATCAACGAAACCAAGCTGTTACCAAGCGGAAAGACGCTAACAAAGAAGGCTTCATATAATGGTACAGTGAAGTTTGTTCGAAGTACTGTTGACGGCTCTTTGGTCAGTCTTGCAAGCGCCGATTACAGTCAGCTGCACACCGAAACCAACAATGATACGGCGCTGACATGGACTCTGGACGGTAGCGTCAAAATGACCGGTACAACCTTAACTGGTGGTAAGCTCTCTTTTGATGGCGGGTTCTCGTTTGATATTCCCTCCTACAAGACTGTCACTGGTAAGGCCGTTTTGACCGATGGCGCCTATCTCAATAATGCTATTCTAAATTCAACAGCAGATATTATAGATCCAGACAATCTAACCCTGACATCACAGGCCGACTACTCCGATTATACTTCTACTACAAATAATGCGTCGGCTCTGAGAGGCGCCTGGGTAGGTACATTTACAGACAGTTGTGGTGTTAATCCTGGCAACATTGAACTAAGTATTACCGAAACAACGGCCACCTGGTTCGGTATGTCATCTGATCTGTCAAGGGTATATGGCACTCTGATTTCGATTGACGCCACAGGCTTGCACTTGAAAAACAATGCGCTGTCGTGGGGTAACAGCAGCAATGTTAACAATACAACAATAGATGGCATATGGTCATTCGACGGTTGTAGCGGCAACTTCAGCGTTACAAAACAATAAGTTAAGAAGATTAAAGAGGTGTGTCGGCAATGGCTCACCCTATCAACCAACGGGAGGTAGAGGATGTTTAAAAGTATGGTACCGGTAACACAGCAGGCTCATGGTAAGAAACTCATAAAAACTATTGAAAATTTTGAGTTTGCCAAAAATGTCAATATGGCTTCTGTAATGGTACATGAATTTTCTCGTGCAGCATCCATTTATCCAATCATTTTTATTGAGGATAAAACCAAAGATCAGTTCAAGCCGGTTGTGCTGCTTGGACTGGAAGAGGGCGAAAACCTTTTTGTTCAGGGTGATACCTGGCAGGCATCATATATTCCGGCGATTATCCGCCGCTATCCGTTTGCTCTTGCCAAGACCGCTGAAGAAGGGCGTTTTACCGTCTGCATTGATGAACAGAGCGATCTGGTAAACGAGAAGGAGGGCAATGCACTCTTTAACGAAGATGGCGAGCCGAGCGAATTGATGGATCGCGTCAAGCGCTACCTGGCGGAACTTCAGCAGATGGATGCATTCACGGAAGAATTCTGCTCGTACATAGCAGCAAAAAACATGTTCACCCCGCTTAACATGAAGGTGCGTATCGGTAACGAAATGAGAAACATCACCGGCGCGTATATCCTGAATGAAGAGCGTTTCAACTCGATGTCTGATGAGAAATTCCTGGAAATGCGCGAAAAGAAATACATCCCGGTTATTTATTCCCACCTCAGTTCCCTTTCACAAATTGAACGACTGCTTAATTTTAAAGATAAGAATCTGACCAAGGCTACCGAACTGGGCGATCAATTTGCAGAAAGCCACGAATAGCCAAAAGCAGATAAAGGCGAATAAGAGGTTTTCATTGCATAACCTGCTTATTTAATACTGTTTTAAGTTGTACCCATCTGGCCTTTTGGCCAGATGGGTTTAGTTGTTTTTGGTCAGATTAATGCCTGTAGCAGAGGAAAACGAGAGATATTGTCCGCTGAAAAGTTGAACAAAGCAGTTCATCTGAGGAGATCGATATGAGCAGAAAACAATCCTTAATCGCTCTTAAGCCTGGCAAAGTAAACAACAATTTTCGCAGAGCATCAAGAGGCAGTCTGTTTCGACTGGAAAGCCTTGAGCCTCGTGTGTTGTTATCAGCGGATCCATTGTTGGGGGGAACTCTTCAGGCTCTGTTGCTCAAAAATCTCCAGGACTCATCAACAGAGGAACTGCACCCTGTTATTCAGGAGATGCTCCAGGATACTTCAACCTATTGGCAAAAGGATGCTTCCATTGTCGCCAAGAGCGTCGTTGCTCCTGCCGGTCAAGTTATTGATGTTTCGAATATCTCCTCGCTTGATCCTCTGAATCCGGTCTACACGGTAGGCAGTGACACGATACTCAAAGGTAGTGGCGTAACTGACCTGAATCTTTTGAACGAAGGGGTTGTTTCACCCGGCCACTCGCCCGGTGTTCTGGACGTCGCCACGTATACCCAGGATGTCAGTGCAACTTTGGTAATGGAATTGGCTGGTTATGGTGTTGCAGGCGCATCAGATGGTTTTGACCAGGTGAATGTTACTGGATCCGCCAATTTTGCCGGAACGCTTAATGTGTCTTTGCTAGATGGTTTCAAGCCCAAAGCAGGCGATACATTCGACATCATAACCTTTGGCAGTTCAACCGGTATTTTCACCAATCTGACCGGAACTTACGGGTTCAATTCCGACTATTATTTTGAACTGGTGCAGACCGCTAATAAAATTCAATTAGTCACCAAGGAGATAATAGCAGGAGACAACTTCTCGTTTGTCAGTACTGATCTTGGCGGCCAAAACGATACGCTTGGCATGTTGATGAACATAGGCTATCTGACGGGCAACGCTCCTACTTCAGTCACGCTTACCGGCAACATCGATCTTGGCGGTTCTTTCAAGCTGGGCGGCTCGTTCACTTTTACCGAGCAACCTACAGCACATACTTACACCCTCAGTGATGCAACAACTGTCAGTACTACCAGCATAACTGTCAGCGGATCAGGCATAAGCGGTTTCTTTGGCGCAAATCCCGACAGCGTTGATAAGTTCGGCCTGTCGTTTACCGGCGTTGATTTCGGTTTGGCGCTGTTTGATCCGGTTGATCAACTTGATACACGCAGTTGGGTTATCGCCGAAGGTTCATTGACCGGGACATCTGTCACTAACTTGAGTGAAATAAACTTCAATAGCGGCAACATGTCATTTGCTCTCGATTATGGACTGGGGACCGGTAATACCACAGTCGTAAATCTCTCATCAGACACAATAACGGTTGGTACGCACATCCTCAACGACGATGGCTCTCTTGGCGAGCGTCTTGATCTGGCAGGGCAGGGGGTCTCTCTGACCTTGGCCTCTACCATAGCCGTCAGCGGTGATGTATGGTTCTCGGCGGATGCGACCAAATTTGCCATTGCCGGTGAACATGTTACGGCCAATATCAGCGCTGCCGGGGTGACCGCCGGTGTAACTGACGCCACATTTGGCCTGATCAGTAGTAAAACTGGCGGCGCCGTAATGGAAGCGTCTGGTGGTTTTGCGCTTAGTGGTGGTGATTTTGCCTCAATCAGCGCAGATCTTGCCACGGTAAAATATAATTCGACCGGTGTTGCCTATATCGACGGCTTTACTGTTGGCAGCGGCGCACACACCTACACATCAGGGGTATTTGCCACTAGCGCCAATATTTCCGAAGTCAGTGTTGTCAACTTGAATGCAACCGTAGGTGGCATATTTACCATTAGCGGTGATTACGGATTTAAGAAAAGCGCCACTGAACTCGATGTAATCTCCGCTAATGCAACTGTCGCGATAACCGCCGGTACCTACAGCGTGGGCGTGACCAATGCCTCATTTGGTCTGGTTGTGTCAGCAAGCGGTACAGCGTTGGAATCCAAAGGTGGCGTTTACGCCCAGCTTGGCAGTGACATTCAGCTCTCTGCAACCGCCTCATCAATACTCTGGACTAACGATAAAGATGTCCTTACCGGAGCAAACCAAACAATCACAACGGGCGCCTTATCCTACGCATTCAGCGATGAACTTGTTGATTCAACCGGTATCCAGGAGGCACGTGTCAGTGGCGCCGCACTCAAAGTTGGTGATTTTTTCAACGCCAGCGGTGATTTTGCCTTTCACAAATCGAGTGATGTCGTACTGACAAAAACTGGTGCAGTCACCGTCCTCGCAGATGTTTTGACACTTGGCGCAACCGGCCTGAATGTTTTTGCCGGAGTCAATGGCGGCAGTGCCGATGAAATGGGCCTTACGCTTAGCGGCGCCAGTTTTGCGTTGGCAATGATCAGTGACAAGAATGATTCGACCAAGCGTTGGACGTCGCTTAAAGCGACAGCTGCGGGGATCTCAGCGAAAGGAATAAGTGATGTCACCTTGAGTGGCAGCGATATTGCCCTTGCGCTTAATCTTAAGGCCAATGATGGAACCACTCTCGACTTTACAGGAACTTCGTTGCAGGTGGCAACCGGTGTCGCTTCACACGTCACACTTGATTTCAAGGATGAACTGATTCAGGTCAGTGGCTTGCTTGATCTGGTAGTTGCCAACTATTTTAACGTTAATGGTTCGTTTGCTTTCAAAAAGTCGCACGACACAGTCACGCTTAATAACGGAGAACAGGTTGATGTAAATCTGTTGACTCTTGGCGGTTCAGGTATAAGCGCCTTTGCCGGGTTAAACGCCGATACTGCAAGCGCCTTGGGGCTCTCTCTGTCAGGTGTGAATTTCGGTCTGGCCATGGCTAGCGACAACTACGAACCCGCGCGGAAATGGACATCACTGAAAGCCGATGCCACCAGTATTGCTTTTGTCGGTGTGGACGGAGTTGCTGTCTCGTCAGATAATCTGGCTGTCGGCATCAACATGGAAAATGCATCAGACCACACAGTTATCGATTATCGCGCTGATGATCTATCGGTACAGACCGCTACCAACAGCAGTATCACATTAGATTTTGATGGCAATAACGGCCAGATAATCCGCGCCGTCGGCGATTTAAACCTCAATCTGTTTAACTTCTTCAGCACCAATGGCTCCTTTGCTTTCGAGAAAAAAACGGATTCCTTAAAGGTTAAAGCAACTGAAGTGAATGGTGGGTTGGTTACAGACGTTGCCGTGGATGTGCTGACGCTTGGCGGATCTGGTATTAACGCTTTTGCCGGTATGAATGGCGGATCGGCTGACGCTCTTGGTTTAAACCTGACCGGGACAGATTTCGCTCTGCTGTTTGCTTCGGATAAGTTGGACAAGACTCGTTCATGGACTTCCCTCAAAGCCAGCGCTGAAAGCGTTGGCTTCACCGGAATAGAAGGGATAACCGTTGCCGGTAGTGACTTGAGTGTCCAGATAAACAGGGCTGCGACGAAAGATTCATCGCTTCTTGATTTTGTCAGTTTGACCGGCGCCAAATATGACGTAATGGTTGGCCCGGCCCAGACAATATCATTTGATTTTGCCGCTGCCAGTGGGGCACTCACTAAAGCAAGCGGCACACTTGATCTGAACCTGTTCAATTTTTTCAGCGTAAACGGTTCGTTTGCATTTGAGAAATCGATTAAAACAGTCACCTTGAGCGATGCGACCACAGTTGAAACCGATATGCTGACAATTGGCGCAAGCGGTGTCAGCGCCTTTGCCGGTCTGAACAGCGGCAGTAGTGATGCCATGGGTTTGAATCTTGGTGGTGTTGATTTTGCCCTTGCGCTGTTTGCAGCCAGAACCGATGCAACCCGGAAATGGTCAACACTGAAAGCAGGCGCTACTAGCGTTGCCTTTACCGGCGTGGAAGGTCTTGTTGTCGAAGCGAACAGTCTGGATGTTGCTATCAACAAAGCCAGCACAGACGGTAAACTGATCAATTATGCCGCTCAGAATGTAGATGTAAGTGTTGGCACAAACAAGACCATAACCCTTGATCTTGACGGTTCCAAAGGCGAATTACTGGAAGCGTCCGGGAACCTGAACATAAACATCTTCAACTTCTTCAGCGTAAGTGGCGGCTTTGCCTTTAGAAAGAGCACGGACACCATCACCTTAAACGACGGCGACGCCAGCGCCAACAAACCTGCCAGCCAGGTAGACGTAGACCTTTTAACCATCGGCGGCAGCGGCGTCTCCGCCTTTGCCGGATTAAACGGCGGCACTACGGACGCCCTTGGATTAAGCCTCACCGACACCGACTTTGCGCTGATCCTTGCCACGGACAAACTGGACACCCTGCGTAAATGGACCACCTTAAAAGCTGAAAGCGCCAGCGTCGGCTTTGTCGGCCTTGACGGCCTCACCCTGAGCGCCGACGCCCTCAGCGTCGAAATCAACCAAGGCTACACCGACACAAATGGCGACACCACCGTAATCGACTACAAAGCTCAAAGCCTGGAAGTAAAAACCGGCCCAAGCAGCGCCATGACCGTAGACATAGACGGCGGGGAAGGCGAACTGATCCGCGCCTCCGGCAACCTGAACATCAACCTCTTCAACTTCTTCAGCGTAGATGGCGCCTTTGCCTTTGAAAAGAAGACCACCACCCTCAAAGTAACCGACACCAAAGAGACCGCAGCAACAGAAGACGACGTAACCACCGACGTCACCGTAGACCTCCTCACCATAGGCGGCGCAGGCATCAACGCCTTTGCCGGCATGAACGGCGGCAGCGCCGACGAACTCGGCCTCAAACTAAGCGACACCTCCTTTGCCCTGGTACTTGCCAGCGAACAAAAAACAACCATCGGCGTCCCGAAACGCAACTGGACCAGCCTGAAAGCCAGCTCTGAACAAATAGCCTTTATCGGCATAGACGGCCTCACCATATCCGGCACAGGGCTCGACGTAGAAATCAACCGCAAATCAACAGACGGCACGCTCCTGGACTACACAACCGACAAACTGGACGTAAAGACCGGCCCCGGCCAAACCATCACCCTTGACATGCTTGCCGGCGACGGCGAACTCACCCGCGCCAGCGGCGCCCTTGACATCAACCTCTTTGGCTTCTTCAGCGTCAAAGGGGAATTCGGCTTTGAGAAGAAAGTACAAGCGGTAAAACTCACCACCGGCGAAACCATCAACACCGACTACATGGGAATAGGCGCCAGCAACGTCAGTGCCTTTGCCGGCATAAACGGCGGCAGCCCTGACCAACTGGGCCTGGCCCTTGGTCAGGTAGACTTTGCCCTGGCTCTTATGACCGACAAAACCGACAAAACCCGTAAATTCACCACCCTGAAAGCCACTGCCGGCAGCGTAAGCTTCACCGGCATCGACGGACTGGTAGTTGAAGCCGACACCCTCAACGTCGCCATCAACAAAGGCTACGTCACCGCCGCCCAAGCGGCAAAAACCATCAAAATCAACACAACAATGTCGCTTAGCCTCGACGCCGCCATGACCGGCAGCATGAAATTCAGCTACACCGGCAGCGCCGACACCAACGTCACCATAACCGGCACGGAAACCGACACCGAACTAGGCGCAAAGATCCGAACCGCCCT
>JBAYZR010000031.1:0-16844 GCA_041672425.1 Pedobacter sp.
CAGTTCCTGGCGGTATCCCTCGGGATCCTTTTCTTTGTCAACAAAGCCCTTGATCTCCATCTTCAAACCAGGGCGGTCAGCCAAAGCCTTAGCCAGCAGACCAAGCTTCTGTTCCTCCTCGGAAGACAGTTTGCTGGAACCGACCGCAAAATTGATGACACTGAAATCCTGTCCGCTTCCCATCATGGAGGAGAGCAGGGCAAAGGGCGAGGTAGCCGCTTTGACCAGCAGGTTTTTCAGAACCTGACCAATAACGCCCCAGATGCTGAACTTGGGGTCATCTGTGCGTCCGGTGACCGGTAGATCCAGATGGATCTCTCCCTTGCGGTCTTTGAGCAGAGCCACTGCCAGGCGAACCGGCAGGTTGGTGGCCTTGTCGCTTTCCACCTTCCTGCCAAAGGTAAACTGGTCGATGAATATCTTGTTCTCGGAATTTAGCTGTTTCTTGTCGATCAGGTATTTAAGATCGAGGAACAGCTTGCCTTTGTCTACCGTGTAACCCAGGTAGACGCCGGAGTAGGGGGTGACCGGTGAGAGATCTATATCCCGGAAGGAAACCTTCAGATCGACAAACAGATCATCACGCAGCGGGTTGAGTTTGCCGGTGATCTGTAATGGGGAGTGATTCTCCAGGTTTCCCCGCAGATCCACATCGGCAAACCTTGACTCCTCCGACGACAGGCCACTGACCCGTCCGCCCAGGTTGAAGAAGGTGCTGCTGAAGGTCTGGGGCAGATGGTTGTCTGTGAAGGAAAGCGTGCCGTCCTGTATGGTGACACTTTCTACTGATATCTGACGCTTTGCAAGGGTAGCCGGAGTGTGGGTATCAGCTGCTTGTTGCGCCGCTGTTTTATTGTTTGCTGTGACAGGTGTGGCGCGTGATGACGCAGTCTGGTCAGGTTTCTCATCTTGATCAATCAGATTCTGTAGATTGAGACTGCCATCTTTCCTGACTACAATGCGTGAATAGACATTGTTGAGCGCCACTTGGTGGATACTCAGCTTGAAGGGGGCAAGGTTGCCCTGGATATCGTCAAACTGAAGGCTCTCCCATTTCAGCAGATCCTCTTCGGCGATGGCGTCAATGCTGTGGAATGCACGCACACCGGCGCTTCCCTTGAAACTGCCTCCCGGCTTGCCGTCTCTGAGGGAAATATCCAGATCCATGGCGGTGTCTATAGAGCCACCAATAACAAAGACATTGATGTTATCGGGGAAGTAGGCTTCAAAGGCCCGGATGGGGAGTCGTCCAGCGCTCACCCGTCCCTTGTAACGGAAGGGAAGGGGGGTGATATAGCCGCTGGCCTTGAGTGGGGCATCTTTTCCAAAGGTAGACGAAAAGCGTAGCGCCGCAGGGGTAAACTTCGGTCCATTCAGATTTGAAAGGGACAGATTGGTATTGCGCAATGTGAAACGGGGCGCCACCTCATGGGTCTTGTCAATGAATGCCAGGTTGAATTTATCAACCTGGAAGTGTTTCAGATGGTAGGTGATGGGATAATTTTTGATTTTTGATTTTTGATTTTTTTGTTTTGATTCCGTGTCTGCGGGGGAATTTCGCTTTTTTAATAACGAAAGCAGCGAAATGCTTCCGTCAATTTCCCTGGAGAGGGAAATATCACCTTTTGAAAGGCGGATGTCGCCAACCTCCAGGCGGTTCTCTTTCTGGCTGAAGGTTGCGTTGTTTACCTGAAGATGTGCGAGATCAAACCCCTCTTTGATGCCGTAGCGGGCAGACAGACCTTGCAAGGACAAGTTACCCTGTTCAACTTTAAGCCCGTCAGCCTTGCTAAAGGTTACATCCGCGGATAGATCAAGCGTCCCCTTGACAGGTGCGGTCAGGTACCGGGCCAGATAGGGCCAGCCGCGTTGGATCCTTAGCCCGGTTAGTTCAACAGAAGACGTTGCTGCCAGTGGGGTGACGGAGAAGTCGCCATTGGCGCTGAAGGCGGCATCATTATCCAGCAATAGGGATAACTCATAATCCGCTGTTTTATCAGGCGCGGTGCTGAAATTACTGAGCGCAAGATCGATTTTGGATATTGTACTCTTTATGCTGCCCTTGGGTAGGGTGTCACTGAAATGAACAGTACCGTTTTTGCATAAAAGTGAGGAAACCAGTATTAAAGGTTGTTTTTCAGTCTTGATAGATTTGGTACTGTTTTCCGCAGGCCCCCTTGTTTTTGTGCCTGTCTTTGCCGCTGGCAACAGGTGTGAATACATCCAATCACCCTTTTCATCACGACTGACAAACAGTTCCAGACCATCCAGTCTGATTGCATTGAATTCAAACAGCTGTGTAAACACCTCTAATCTGGATGCCTCTAACTCCAGTTTTGGGAGCTTGACAAGGGATAGTCCGCTCTTCATATCGATATTTATATCATCCAGCCTTACCAGACCCTTGATGGTTAGTTCAGGCTTTTTGTCCGCTGAAATGCGATAACTGACATCAGTGTACATGGTCAGTTTGCCAGATGTCAGGTTAACCGGGGGGGTGACAGGAGAATAGGCGACATATTTGGGCAGGCTGAGTTGTTTGAGGTTGACGTGCACCGAGGTTTCCAGGGATTTACTGAGTGGTTTGAGCTTGCCTGCAAAACTGAAAGGGGCGTTATTGACCAGGGCGGATATTCTCGGATCGGTATATTTCTCTGCCAGGTAGGGGATGTTGCTGATAAAGGGAATTGTGATCTCCAGTGCACGGACAGTATGCTTTCTCCCTCCGTCAACGATATGATCGTCAAAATCAAAAGAACCGTTTTTGACGGTGATATTATTGATCGAGAATAAAAACTCGCTTTTCTTATCACGTTTGGGAGCGGGTTTCTGCCGGTCAAGGATGTCGCTAAAGCTATAGCGGTTGGGTGCGATGCGGGCAATGCTGAAGGTGGGGGTATCAATGTCAACATGCGAGAGTATCAGTGCACGCTTGTAGATGGATGCCAGGGCCAGCGAGGCCCGCACCTGTTTAAAGCTGATCAGGGGGGCGCCCTTCTTCTCGTCTATGGAAAAGTCCTTGACGGTTATTGTCATGCTGAAAGGGTTGATGGACACGGATTTCAGGTGTGTCTTCCGCCCGGTGGTCTCCTGGATGGTGGCTACGGCTTTGCTTCTGACAATCATTGGCAGGATGGCAATGGTGAACAGGAGAATGGCAGCCGTTATTCCCATTGCCATGAGAATGTATTTATTTCTTTTTGACATATAAAACCTCGTATTGAGTGTATCTTCGATTTTCGTTTTTTATACTACAAAGTTGATATGGCGGGTTATGTTTTTCCGTAGAATATCGTCTTGCTCTGTTGAGCATAATTTTGCAACGTCATGATACACTGTTTATGTTGAAAAATTGCGTCAAAACGGATACAAATAAACCCTTGTTCGATTCCGGCTATGTGAGACATATTAAATTATTTGAGTTTGGGAGGTAGTGATGAGCCTTGTAACTTTGTACGACACGACCCTGCGGGATGGTACCCAGGCGGAAGATATCTCGTTCCTGCTGGAGGATAAAATCCGCATTGCCCACAAGCTGGACGAGTTGGGGGTACATTATATTGAGGGTGGCTGGCCGGGAAGCAATCCCAAGGACGTGGCTTTCTTCAAGGATATCAAAAAGGAGAAACTTTTCCAGGCCAAGATTGCAGCTTTTGGTTCTACCCGCCGCGCCAAGGTGACCCCGGATAAAGACAGCAATATCATCACACTTATCAAGGCTGAGCCGGATGTGATCACGATCTTCGGCAAAACCTGGGATTTTCATGTGCGGGAGGCGCTGCGCATTTCACTGGAAGAGAATCTGGAGCTGGTCTTTGACTCGCTGGAGTATCTTAAAAAACATGCACCCGAAGTATTCTATGATGCCGAGCACTTCTTCGACGGTTACAAGGCCGACCCCGAGTATGCCATCAAGACCCTCAGGGCAGCCGAGCAGGCTAATGCCGACTGCATCATTCTGTGCGATACCAACGGCGGTACCATGCCGTTCGAGTTAGCCGAAATTATCAAGGAAGTCAAAAAACAGATCTCGACTCCTCTTGGCATTCATACTCATAACGATTCCGAATGCGCTGTTGCCAACACGCTACACGCTGTTGATCTGGGCATAGTGCAGGTACAAGGAACCATTAATGGTTTTGGCGAACGTTGTGGCAATGCAAATCTCTGCTCAATTATCCCGGCCCTCAAGGTCAAGATGAAAAAGGATTGCATCACAGATGAGCAGATGCGTCACTTGCGGGATGTCTCCCGTTTTGTTTACGAACTGGCCAATATCTCACCGAACAAACATCAGGCTTATGTCGGCAACTCGGCTTTCGCCCACAAAGGCGGTGTACATGTCAGCGCCATTCAGCGTCATCCCGAAACCTACGAGCATATGCGGCCGGAACTTGTGGGTAACTGTACCCGTGTCTTGATATCTGATCTCTCCGGGCGTTCCAATATACTGGCCAAGGCCGAGGAATTCAATATCAACCTGGACAGCAAGGATCCCGTGACTTTGGAGATTCTTGATAATATAAAGGAAATGGAAAACCGTGGTTACCAGTTTGAAGGGGCTGAGGCATCCTTCGAGCTTTTGATGAAGAAGGCACTTGGAACTCATAGAAAGTTCTTCCATGTTCTTGGATTTCGCGTGCTTGACGAGAAGCGCGGTGACGATCAGAAGCCCATGGCTGAAGCTACAATCATGGTTAAGGTAGGGGGTAAGGTGGAGCATACCGCAGCAGAGGGAAATGGTCCGGTCAATGCTTTGGACAACGCCATCCGTAAGGCCCTGGAGAAGTTTTATCCAAAACTGAAGGAATTAAAACTGTTGGATTACAAAGTGCGTGTTCTTCCGGCAGGACAGGGCACGGCTTCATCTACGCGTGTGCTGATCGAGTCGGGTGATAAGCAGAGTCGTTGGGGAACAGTCGGGGTTTCGGACAATATTATTGACGCATCCTACCAAGCCTTGATCGACAGTATCGACTACAAGTTGCATAAGTCGGAAGAATTACCAATATACAGCAGATGATATTGAGGTCATGGAGTAACCGTAATGGTTCAATGCGACCGGATAATCATCATTCTACTTGCCGTAATAATTACCGTTCCTGTTATCATTAAAAGCCGCCCAAGCAGGTTAGCCCCTGTTTCGGCGGTTTCTTTTGTTTCATCGACGTCTGGGAGGGGGTACGTACGTGTCAGTGGGGATGTCAGGCATCCCGGCATATATCCAATAAGCGCCAATATGATGACAGTAAACGCCATTAAAATGGCGGAACCCCTCCAGTCCGCTACAGGCTTCATTCCTGATGGTTGTGAAGCATTTGTTGTTCGGAATGGAACAGGTCTCAAGGTGGCAAGGCATCCCAAGGGCGCCTCGGAAGTGTTTTTTGAATCGCTGCCAACAGCACATCGTATTGTCTTGGGCATTCCGCTGGATATCAATACTATGACCGCGGAGGATTTTGAACGTATCCCGGGTATCGGTACTGTTCTGGCAAGACGAATTATCGAGTATCGTCAAATTAATGGCGGTAAAATGGAGGTAAAAGATCTCGTTTCCATTGAAGGAATAGGTGAAAATAAATATAACCACCTGGAGAAATATTTCAAGGGATTGTAATATAACAATTTTTTCTTAGTTTTTGGAAGTGCGAAAAATGAGAGACATTTTTTTGGCATGCATGATGAATAAGCATTCAATACTGACGACATGAAGTTATCAATTATTGGGAGGATTATTCTATGCAATGTCCACGCTGCAAGGGTCGCATGTTCGCCGAAAAATTCTATGATTTTGTTCGTTCTTTCAGTGCCTGGAAATGCACTTGCTGTGGTGAGTTGCTTGACGCAACCATCTTGGTGAATAGGGCAAGGAATAACAATAATCACCTTGGCTGACATCTTCCTTATTCTTCATAACTAAGATACAAAAAGGGGAACCCGTTACCGGATTCCCCTTTTTGTTTGACACAATAGCTTCGAAAGGATATTGAACACGACTGGATTTGATATTGAGTTTTGTCCGAAAACAGGGAGAGTACAAGGTCATGGCAAGAAACGACGGCAGGGAGCAACGGACAATGCGTCCGGTGACCATAACCAGAAATTTTACCAAGCATGCTGAAGGTTCGGTGCTTGTGGCGTTTGGCGACACAAAGGTTATCTGCACCGCCTCGGTCGAGGAATCAGTACCGTCTTTCCTGAGAGGCAAGGGAACTGGTTGGGTAACGGCTGAGTATTCAATGCTGCCTCGTGCAACCCATACCCGTTCGTCACGCGAGGCGGCAAGAGGCAAACAGAGTGGGCGCACATTGGAGATTCAGCGCCTGATTGGCCGTTCTTTGCGAGCAGTTACCGATTTGACTGCACTCGGCGAGCGAAGTATTTATATCGACTGCGACGTGATTCAGGCTGATGGAGGCACTAGAACAGCATCCATTACCGGTGCTTATGTAGCGTTGGTCGATGCACTGGGCACACTAAGGGATCGGGGGTTGCTGGCTCAACTCCCGTTGAAAGAGGCAGTAGCCGCCGTGAGTGTCGGTATCGTTGCGGGCGAGGCCGTGCTTGATCTGAATTATATTGAGGATTCTGCCGCTGAAGTGGATATGAATTTTGTCATGACCACCAGCAATTGCTTTGTCGAGGTGCAGGGTACAGCCGAAGCCGAACCGTTTTCCATTGAGCAGATGGACGCCATGCGTACCCTTGCCATGGAGGGGATCCGGAAATTATTCATTGTCCAGCAGGAGGCGCTCAAACGATGACATCGCTGGTGGTGGCTACACGTAACCGCGGTAAACTGAAAGAGATCCAGACTTTTCTGGAAGGACTTGTTGTGAATATCCACTGTGCCGCCGATTTTGAAGGATTTCCCGATACAGTTGAAGATGGCGCAACCTTCGAGCTTAACGCCCTGAAAAAGGCGCGGGAAGCCGTTTGTTTCACCGGCCTGTCGGCGTTGGCTGATGATTCGGGGCTGGTCGTGGATGCACTTGATGGCCGCCCCGGCGTTTACTCTGCCAGATTTGCCGGTGATGAGGCTGATGATGATGCCAATAATCGTAAGCTACTGGAAAAACTCGAAGGTGTACCATCTGACTTGCGTCAGTGTGCTTTTGTCTGTTCCATGGTTTTTGTGTCGTCTGATGGTTGCAAGCTGACCTTTACCGGAAGGATAGGAGGACGGATTCTCGATGAAGGGCGAGGTAAAGGTGGTTTCGGGTATGATCCGCTATTTCTGGTGGATGGTTTTGATCGTACCATGGCTGAACTGTCAATCGAGGAAAAAAACCGGATCAGTCATCGTGGACAGGCTCTACTACAGTTTCGCGAGTACCTTGAAACACATAAATGACTTGTTTATCAAGCAGATGTATCAGTAAATTAAAGTGATGCTGTAACCATATTTGTTGTAAAGCCAATTTTATGCTTTACCGTTTTGAGATCGGATAACTGACCAATGAAAAAAGATTATAAAGATACTGAAATCACAAAAAAACAACGTGAGTCGCTCCGTACAAAAAATCCAATAAATTCTATTGTTCAACATGCAGAAGACAAACTCTCTCGCAGGTCAATAGTAGAGGTTGAAATATCCGGGCTTGATGAGGAGGGATACGGTATTTCCTGTAGCGAGACCCATGCGCTCAGAATAGGTGGGGCTTTGCCTGGTGATACTGTTCGTGCCGGAATTGACCACGTTGCATTGCGTATGGCGTTCGGCCATGTGTTAAGAATTCTGAAGCCATCTCCGATGCGAAGTAAGCGGCCTCCGTGCAGAGTCAGTTCGCAGTGCCTCGGCTGTCCGCTGATAGTCATGAAATACGGAGATCAGTCGGAATTCAAGCGACAGTTTATTCTAAAACAACTTCGCGAATATCGCGATCTGGGAGAGATAACAGTTCATCCGCTTCTTTCTCCACTGCGTTTGATACATTATCGCACCACTGCCCGACTGGTTATTGCCGGTAAACATTCCGAGCCGTACATTGGTATTTTTCGCCGCTCATCACATGATGTGTTCGATCTTAATGACTGCCCGATCCATCATCCGTTGGTCAATAGGGTGATTGAGGTGGTCAGGCGGGGCATTGCCAAGATGAAGGTACCGGTGTTCAATCCCCGCAGCAAGATGGGGCTTCTGCGCTATCTGGTAGTCAGGGTTTCCGAATCGGAGCAAAAGGCCATGGTGGTGTTTGTAACCTCGGAGCGATCATACAACGAAATACACCATTTAGGAAAATTTGTCCGCGAACAGCTCCCCGAAGTGGAGGTGGTTGCCCAGAACGTAAACAGCTCGGAAGGGAACGTGATCATGGGACCTGTAGACCACTTCCTGACCACGAAACATCATCTGACTGAACGGATCGGTGATATTGCCTTGATGATTTCGCCACGTTCTTTTTTTCAGGTAAATCGCGAAGGCGCCTGTCTGATCTACAACAAAGTCAAAGAATGGGCTCAGTTGACTGGTCATGAAACCGTGCTTGACCTTTACTGCGGTATTGGTGGGATTGCCCTTTCGCTGGCATCAGTCGCCAAAAAAGTGATTGGAGTAGAGGTCGTTGAGGCCGCGGTAGCAGATGCAGGTAAAAATGCACGCCTGAATGGCATCAATAATTGTACATTTGAAGCGGGTGATGCTGCTGAACTGCTTGAGGATCTTGCCTCAGATGGTGAACACTTTGATATGGTGGTGCTCAATCCTCCCCGAAAAGGATGTGATGAGCTGGTATTGCGGAGGGTTGCGGCTCTTTCGCCGCGTACGCTGATCTATGTTTCCTGTTCACCCCATAGTCTGGCCCGTGATCTCAATATGCTGAAAACTTTAGGGTATTGCTGCCCGGAAATGCAACCAGTGGATATGTTTCCACAAACTATGCATGTAGAGACTGTTGCGAGACTGGAAAAAACTGATAAAAGCTCTTGACAACATAGAATGATTATTGTTATTAAAACAATTCCTTTATTGTAGGCGCGTAGCTCAGGGGGAGAGCGCTACCCTGACACGGTAGAGGTCGACGGTTCGAGACCGTCCGCGCCTACCATTAAAGCAGGCAGTGTCGGGGCATCGATAGGTTCGATGCCTTTTCTGTTTCACATATAAAAGGATTTTGTATGTCAACTATTAGCATCATACTTCCTGATGGTTCGACGCGTGAATTGTCGACCGGCGCGACTGTTGCCGATCTGGCTGTTTCCATCGGCGCTGGTCTTGCCAAGGCTGCTATTGCCGGCAAGATAAACGGTGCTTTGGTCGATTTAACAACTCCGCTGACCAACAACGCACATGTTGAAATAGTTACCGAAAAGAATCCCGAAGGGTTAGAGCTTATCCGCCACTCTACCTCCCATCTGATGGCCCATGCAGTCAAGGAGCTTTTTCCCAAGGCAAAAGTGACAATTGGTCCGGCCATTGAAAATGGTTTCTATTACGACTTTGATATGGATACCCCCTTTACACCAGAAGATCTGGAACGTATTGAGGCAAAGATGGCTGAGCTGGCTAAAGCAGACTTAAAGATTATACGTCAGGTTCTTTCCAGTTCAGATGCAATAAAAATGTTCTCGGAAATGGGAGAAACCTACAAGACAGAGCTTATCAACGATCTTGGTGTTGATACTGTTTCGGTCTACAGTCAGGGCGATTTTGCCGATCTTTGCCGTGGTCCGCATCTGCCCTCCACTTCTCGCATCAAGGCATTCAAACTGCTTTCCATAGCAGGCGCCTACTGGCGCGGAGACGAAAAAAATCGCATGCTGCAGCGCATCTATGGAACGGCCTTTACTGATAAAAAAGAGCTTGAAGCCTATCTGCACCGTATTGAGGAAGCGAAACGCCGCGATCATCGCAAACTTGGGAAAGAACTGGACCTGTTTTCATTTTCCGACGAGGTTGGCGCAGGCTTTGCCATTTGGCATCCCAAAGGGGCCATGCTGCGCACCATTCTTGAAGACTTTGAACGTAAGGAACACCTTAAGCGTGGTTACGACATTGTCGTCGGCCCACAGATTCTCAAGACGGAGTTGTGGCAGAGGTCCGGGCATTACGAAAACTACCGAGAGAACATGTATTTTACCGATGTCGACGAGCAGAGTTTCGGCATCAAGCCGATGAACTGCCTCGCCCATATGATGATCTATAAATCTCATCTTCGGAGCTACCGCGATCTGCCATTACGGTTTTTCGAGTTGGGGACGGTGCATCGCCATGAACGGGCCGGCGTTTTGCACGGACTTATGAGGGTTCGCTGTTTCACTCAGGATGACGCGCATATTCTCTGTACACCTGAACAGTTGGATGCCGAGATCAAGGGTGTCCTGTCATTTGTCAGTGATTTTATGGGAATATTTGGTTTTGACTATGAGATGGAACTTTCTACGCGTCCAGAGAAGTCCATCGGTGACGATTCAGCCTGGGAGCTTGCCACCAATGCGCTGTTATCAGCTCTCAAGGACACCGGTCGTCCTTATGAGATCAACGAAGGCGATGGCGCTTTCTACGGTCCGAAGATTGATATAAAATTACGTGATTGTCTTGACAGGAGGTGGCAGTGTGCTACTATCCAGTGCGATTTTACGCTCCCCGAGCGCTTTGATCTGACGTATGTCGGCAGCGATGGTGAGAAAAAACGTCCTGTAATGGTACATCGGGTCATTCTTGGTTCCATAGAGCGCTTCATCGGGGTACTGATAGAGCATTTTGCCGGTAGCTTCCCGCTATGGCTTTCCCCTGTACAGGCAATCGTACTGACCGTAACTGATAATCATATTCCTTTTGCCCAGAGTGCGTTTATGCGCCTAAGGGAAGCTGGTGTAAGGGTACAGCACGATTTCCGTAACGAGAAATTGAGCTTCAAGATTCGTGAGGCCCAGTTACAGAAGATCCCCTATATGTTGGTCATCGGTGACAAGGAAGTGGAACAAGGCACGGTTACTCCACGCTATCGCGATGGGAAGAACCTTGCTTCTATGAAGCCGACAGATTTTGCAGCTTTTGTTGAGAGTGAAAGTAATAAATTCAGATAGTTTTTGATCGAGGAACAGGCGTCTTGAGTCGTTCCATCCAGGAGGTGTAGTCATAGCAAAACCTACCGTTAACATTAACATTGCCATTCGTGCTACTGAAGTCCGAGTGATAAGCGCAGAAGGAGAGGCTCTCGGTGTAATTCCGACATCTGCTGCCCTTGAAATGGCTGAGCAGCAGCAGCTTGATCTTGTGGAGGTTTCACCTAATGCTGTTCCCCCTGTCTGTCGAATCATGGATTACGGTAAGTTCAAGTACCAGCAGAGCAAGAAACTGCAGGAAGCAAAAAAGAAGCAGGTGCATGTAGAGGTCAAGGAGATCAAATTACGTCCCAAGACCGATGATCACGATCTAATGTTCAAGGTTAAGCATGTTAGACGCTTTCTTGAAGAAGGAAACAAGGCTAAAGTGACACTCGTGTTCAGGGGTAGGGAGATTACCCACATGGATATCGGACGTGCTGTCATAGCAAAATTTGCCGCTGAATTGGCCGATATTGCAGTGGTCGAATCCCAACCTCGCGTAGATGGACGTAGCATGTTCATGATTGTAGCCCCCAAGGTAAAAAAATAAAGAGTATTTTGAGGTTTTTGCAAAAGGATCTTTTTGGATGCAGTAATCATTTTGCAAGAGTTTATATTGAGATAATTTACAAATGAAGGAGAACAGCAATGCCGAAAATAAAGACAAATCGCGGGGCCGCCAAGCGCTTCAAAAAAACCGGCACAGGCCGCATCAAGCGTAGTAATGCCTTTACCAGCCACATCCTCACATCCATGACCCGCAAGCGTAAGCGCAACCTGCGTGGCGGTTCCATGGTGGCAGATGTTGACCAGAAAAATATCGCAAGACTTATCCCGTACAAATAGCGGACAACATGCCAAGAACCATGAGGAATGTCTCCCCTTGTGGATCGGGCGAAATTCATGACGAAGGAGTAATAGTATGCCACGCGTAAAAAGAGGTTTTAAAGCGAGACGAAGACGTAATAAGGTGCTGAAACTTGCCAAGGGTTATCGTGGCGCGCGAAGTAAATTGTTCCGTAGCGCGACAGAAGCAGTTGACCGGGCACTTAATTATGCCTTCCGTGATCGTCGCGTCAAGAAGCGCGATTTCCGTAGTTTGTGGATTACACGTATCAATGCCGCCTCACGTTTGAACGGACTCTCCTACAGCAAGTTCATTTTCGGCCTCAAAAAAGCAAAAGTAGAAATCGACCGCAAGGTTCTGGCAGACATTGCCGTCTCTGACCCTAAAGGGTTTATGGAGATTGCAGGCTTGGCCAAAGCCAGTATCTAAGATTCAGTAGTGCAACATACATCACCACACGGGGAATGGGATGAAACACTCCCATTCTTTTTTTTTAAGGGTAGATACTATGCTGGAACAGCTTGAACGATTGAAACAAGAGGCCCTGCAGGCCATTACTGAAGCATCTGGCGAAGATGTACTTCTGAATATCCGTGTCAGATTTCTTGGTCGCAAAGGTGAGTTAACAGCTCTGATGAAGGGACTTGGGACGCTTGCGCCTGAAGAACGTCCAGTTGTTGGTCAACTGGTCAATTCTATCAGGGATGAGATTGAAACCAGTCTTGAAAACGGTCTGCTGGCATTCCGCGAACGGGCAAAGGCTGAACGTCTACAGTCAGAACGGATTGACGTTACCCTTCCGGGTCGCCGTCAGATTTTCGGGACTAAACATCCCATATCTCTGGTGATTGAAGAAGTCTGCGACATCTTTGCAGGATTAGGTTTCTCTGTTGCCGAAGGTCCCGAAATTGAGCATGACTGGTACAATTTTGAAGCGCTCAACTTTCCGCCGGAGCATCCCGCACGTGATATGCAGGACACTTTCTTTGTAGATGATAACATGCTGTTACGTACACACACCTCACCGGTGCAGATCCGTACCATGCTGAAGAAAAAACCACCTTTACGCATTATTGCTCCAGGGACGGTTTACCGCTGTGACTCGGATGCCACGCATTCCCCAATGTTTCATCAGATTGAGGGACTGATGGTGGACAACGGAGTTACCTTTGGAGACCTGAAGGGTATTCTGACTGTTTTCACAAACCAGCTATTCGGGCTGAAGAGCGGTGTACGCCTGCGTCCCAGTTTCTTTCCTTTTACTGAACCCTCTGCTGAGGTGGATATCTCTTGCGTGCTCTGTGGCGGGAAGGGATGTCGCATTTGCAAAAACAGTGGCTGGCTGGAGATTCTTGGGGCCGGTATGGTAGATCCCGAGGTTTACCGTCATGTCAATTACAATGCTGAGGACATATCCGGTTTTGCTTTCGGTATGGGGATTGAGCGTATTGCGATGTTGAAGTATGGCATTAATGACATGCGCCTGCTCTTCGAAAATGACGTGCGTTTTCTGCGTCAATTTTAAATAATTTCATATTTTAAATTTTACCGTTTATGGTGCTCATATATGAAAGTAACCTATAATTGGCTCAAAGAATTCGTTGATTTTGACCTCTCACCTGAACAGCTTGCCGATGTATTGACTATGCTTGGACTCGAAGTGGAAGGGATGGAGAAGTCCGGCTCTGGGATGGACGATGTAGTTGTGGCTGTTGTTGAGGAAAAACGCCAGCATCCCAATGCGGAAAAGCTCTCTCTCTGCCTTGTAAATAACGGTGTAGATGTGCTGAACGTAGTTTGCGGCGCACAGAATTTCAAGGCTGGCGACAAGGTAGCCT
The DNA here is from genome assembly GCA_041672425.1 of Pedobacter sp. Classification (GTDB taxonomy): domain Bacteria; phylum Desulfobacterota; class Desulfuromonadia; order Geobacterales; family Pseudopelobacteraceae; genus JACPFJ01. The sequence goes on from JBAYZR010000031.1 coordinate 13,735, forward strand.
TGGCCCGGATTGGCGCCATCCTTCCTGGCGAGTTCAGGATCAAGCGATCCAAAATACGTGGTGAGGAATCCTGCGGTATGCTTTGCTCCGAGAAGGAATTGGGGTTGGCCGAGGAAAGCGCCGGTATTATGATTCTGCCGTCTGATCTACCCCTTGGGCAACCGGTCTTTGCGGCGCTCGGCCTTAAGGATACCCTTTTCGAAATCGGATTGACTCCTAACCGTGCCGATTGCTTGAGCGTTGTTGGTATTGCCCGAGAGATTGCCGCCAAGCTGGGAAAGAAGGTCAACTTCACTGACTCCGCCATCTCCGAAGGGACTGATGCTATTAATAGCATCATAGGTGTCACTGTTGAGGATGCGGATCTCTGTCCACGATACGCAGCCCGCTATGTCTCGGGTTGTAAAATTGCTCCATCACCAAATTGGCTTGTAAAACGTCTAAATATGATCGGGATACGTTCTATCAATAACGTGGTTGATGTAACCAATCTGGTGATGATGGAGATGGGACAACCACTGCATGCCTTTGACTGTAACCATCTGGCAGGACGACGCATCGTCGTGCGCCGGGCACACGAAGGCGAGCCGTTTATCACACTTGACGGCCAGCAGCGAACCCTTGTTGCCAGCGATCTTGTTATTTGTGATGATGAACGGCCAGTAGCCTTGGCCGGGATAATGGGTGGAGAAAACTCGGAAATCACCGATGAAACTGCCAATATCCTTTTGGAGAGCGCCTGGTTCAATCCTGCCGCAATCCGTAAGACCAGCAAACGGCTTGGTCTTCATACCGAATCATCACATCGCTTCGAACGTGGCGCCGATATCGGAGGAATAACCCGTGCCCTTGACCGGGCTACGGCATTAATCGCTCAGCTGGCAGGCGGTAGCGTGGCTCAGGGGCGTGTTGATGTCTATCCGGTTGTATTTGAACCACGTCTGATCACCTTCCGCCCCGAGCGCGCCAATCAACTTATCGGGGTAAAACTTGCAAAACCCGAAATAGTCGATATTCTTGTTCGGCTTGAATGTAGTGTTATCGAGCTATCAGATGATGTATTGCAGGTTACACCTCCATCTTATCGCGTTGACATTGAGCGCGAGATTGATCTGGTTGAGGAAATTGCACGGATGAACGATTTTGACAAAATCCCTGCTACCATGCCAATGGCACATGTTGTTTCAGACCGTCCTTCACCTCACCAACGCATGGAACGTACAGTCAGGAATATTCTTGTGGCCCAGGGCATGAACGAGATTATAAATTTCAGCTTCACTGCGCCGGATGCTGCTGGCAAACTCCTTCTTGCTGCGGATGATCCTCGACATGTTGCAATTCGTCTTACCAATCCTCTGGTTGAAGAACAGTCGGTTATGCGTACAACTCTTCTTCCAGGGCTTCTTGAAACTGTATTCCGCAATATCAGCGTCCGCTCCCTTGATCTTAAGTTGTTTGAAATGCGACGGATTTATTTGCCGACAGAGGCAGGAGAAATGCCTCGCGAACCGATCTATGTTGTTGGTGCGTTTACTGGTTTACGTGAGAGGGAGGGCTGGAATCATGCCCGTGAAACTGTTGATTTTTACGATGTCAAGGGAGTCATAGAAAACCTTCTGGAACTTCTGAACATTGGTGGTGTAAAATGGGAGGCTAACGTCCCCGAGCCTTTCTACCACCCCGGTAAATCCTGTAGCATAATAGCTGGTCGAGAGAGGATCGGCTCAATAGGTGAAATTCACCCCACTGTTCAGGAAAATTTTGGACTGGATAAGCCGGTTTATTGTTTTGAACTCAATTTTGAAAAACTTGTGCTAATGAGTCGTCAGAAACGCACGGTGGTTGCGCCATCCCGTTTTCCGGATAGTACCAGAGATATCGCCATGCTGGCGCCTGATGATCTCCAGGCGGAAAAGATCGTCGAGTGTGTCAGGGGGGTAAAGGCTCGGGAAGTCGAACATGTGGGGATTTTTGACCTGTATCGAGATAGTGGAATACCGGACGGGTTTCGAAGTATTGCAATACGCGTTCGTTATGGCTCGTATGATAGAACGCTTACAGACGACGAAATAGGTTTGATTCATACAAAAATCTTAGAGGATCTGGTTAATAAGTTAAAAGTATCAATAAGATAAAAACCTATTGCGAAATAAGTGGCCCTGTGCTATAAAATTCATTCTTTTGTTTTTAGTTAATAAATTAACGCAGATAGAGGTTATTATGACCAAAGCGGACATTGTTGAACGTATTCATCAGAAGATTGGATTCTCAAAAAAAGAGTCTGCCGAAATGGTTGAAACGGTTTTCGGTCTTATAAAAAATACTCTTGAAGCTGGTGAGAAAATAAAAATTGCGGGGTTTGGCAATTTTGTTGTCAAACAGAAGGCTGATCGCAGGGGGCGTAATCCTCAGACCGGCGAAACCATAACTATTGCGGCACGACGTATTCTTACATTCAAGCCGAGCCAAGTGCTTAAAAATGCAATCAATACTGAGCTTAAAGAAGCATAGTTGTCATTCTACCTCATGAACAGTTCCTTCCCCGACAAACTTTACTATAAAATTGGTGAAGTTGCACAGATCGCAGGAGTAAAGACATCGGTGCTCCGTTTTTGGGAAACTGAATTTGAGTTTTTGAAGCCTGAAAAGAGTTCATCAGGACAGCGACTATATTTAAAAAAAGAAGTTGATTTAATTCTGGAGCTCAAACGCCTCCTTTATATAGAAAAATTCACCCTTGAAGGCGTCAGGAAACGGATCTCCCACCGTGGCAAAATACTCTTGAACGATACTACAAAGGTATGCTCGGATACTGATCATATTGGTCTGCTGAGAGAAATCAGGATTGAGTTGCAGGCTTTAAGATGTCAGTTATAAGCGAGTAATTTTTATCGGTGCGTAGCGCAGCCTGGTAGCGCACTAGACTGGGGGTCTAGTGGTCGCAAGTTCGAATCTTGTCGCACCGACCAATTAATTGCAGGGATTCAACCGATTCGGTTGAGTCCCTTTTTTATTGTGCGCCAGGCATGGCGCGTGGCGCGTAAGCGCCATCCAATCAGCTGCGGTGGTTGATTGGTAATTTGGAGGTGCAAGTCCTCTACGGGCCCTGA
>JBAYZR010000032.1:0-16725 GCA_041672425.1 Pedobacter sp.
TAAGCGCATATGGTAATGATATTTATCTGGATGACGTGAGTGTCGTTACCCAGTAACTGACAACCATATCAGGGGCTTGGAATATCAGTCTATTCCGAGCCCCCTTTACTCCTTCCTTGATCCAGTGCCTCCCACATTATATTAAATTCAGGCGATATCCACAAAGAGAGTAGTCTAACACCTTTAAAAACCTTTTCTTTCGTTGACAATGGCCCGGAGAGATGCTATTTAGAATGCATTTTACCTGACATATCTCCGCTCTCCGTGCGCCGTTTTTAACGTGCCGGCCAAGAAGAGGTTCACTATCGTGATATCACTGAAATTATGCCGTAATGTCCTGATTCGGTTACTCGTTGCCCTGGTCATAATTTCATCGCTACTTGTCCCCCCTGGATTCTGCCAGGAAACAGAAGACTCCCAAGTATTCATCTACGGCTTCAACGCCTACCAGCAAAAAGATTACGCAACTGCCATCGAGAAGATGAACGAGGTGCTGCAAAAGTATCCTGACACCCCTCTGCGCGATATGGCGCTTTTCTGGCTTTCTCGTTCGTATTTCAAGAGTGGCAACCAGCAGGAAGCAGCTCGCTTCATGTCTCAGTTTTCCAAGGAGTATCCCGATAATCCGCTCAAAGGCACAGTGGAGGATGACCTCCTCAATCTTGTTGTTCGTTATGAGCAGGGAGAAAGGTTGTCGGCTGGACTGCCGCCGACCAAGTCCACTGAAAAACAGGCTGTAGCTCATAAAACAAAGCTCGAAAAGGAACGGCTGGTTCAGGAAAAGTCTGAGAAAGCCCGCTTGGCACAACAGCAAGCCGAGCAACAGCGACTTGCAAAGATCGAGCAGAAGCGAATTGCATTAGAGAAGGCAGAACAGGAACGTCTGACTCAAGATAAGCTTGCATCTGAAAAGACCGAACAGCAGCGCCTGGAACGGGAAAAGGCCGAACGGTTACAAATAGCGGCTCTGCAATCCGAAAACGAGCGAAGGTTGGCTGAAAAAGCTGAGCAGGATCGTCTGGTTGCCATGCCGTCTGATGATGAGCGTAAACTTGCCGAAAATGCCGAACGTGAGCTGATAGCCGTCCGGAAGGCAGAAGAGGAACGAGTCGTTGTTGCTGCGGCTGAGGCCGCACGTTTGGCTGCTGTCAAGCAGGGGCAGGAACGCATAATAGCTGAAAAGGCCGCTCAAAAAGCTGAGGTTGCACGTTTGGCTGCCGTGAAACAGGAAGAAGTGGAGCGTGTGGCTGCAGCACGGGTTGAGAAGCTGCGATTGGCCAAGCAAAGTGCTGCCGAAGAGAAAATACTTTCCGAAAAAATGGCACTGCGTGAGAAGGCTATTGCTCAATACAAGTCTGTCATAGAAAAATATCCTGGTACCAAGGCAGCCACTCTCGCTGCCGCTAAACTTCAGAAGCTGGGTGTCGCCGTGGCATTGCCGCCATCGGTTGCAGTTGTTGAACAGACGACCGCTGAGCCAGAGAACGCTCAGGTGTTGAGACTGGAGGTTGCGCAATACGCCGGATTTGAATTCAATCTACTACCCAGATCCCAGTCCTTTGATGTTGCCCGTCGCATCAGCGTGCCGTTTGAGGTTATCAACCGCGGTAATGGCAGTGACTCTTTCTACTTTGAATCGGGTTTTCCGCCTGAGTACAACGTCAGCTTTGCTTCCGCCGCTACACCTGAGCAGAATATTAATCAGACATCGGTCTTGGCGCCTGCTGAGACCTACAGGGGTGTTGTGACTCTGACGATCCCTGCTTCCAGCATAGATGGCCTGCGAATCACCCATCCTGTCAAGGTCGCTTCCCGTTTTATGAGCGAGGCCAGTCAGTCGCGCGAGGTTTATATGGTTGCCTCGGCTCCGCTTCTACGTGCCGTGTTGAAGACCGATAAAACTCAGCCGCTGCCGGGTGAGAAGGTTGTCTACCGCATTGCCGTGCTGAACGTTGGTTCGACGGCAGCCGAGAATGTCAGCTTGCGTCTGAATTTCCCACCTCAGTTGGAGCCGGTCGACTATGCCGCAGCCGGTTTTAAACAAGAAATGAAGACTGCTCTCGTCTTTGATGGCCTGCGGGTTAATTCCGGCGAGAGCAAGGAATTTACGGTAACCTTTCAGCTTAAGTATGATTCTCTGGCTGGTCAGGAGTTGCTCTGCCGAGCCGAGTTGATCAACAATCCTCTGAAGACTACAGCGGTCTTCATATCCAATGCCTCCAGCGTACAGCCGCAGCACGGTATTGCTGTACGCTCCGGTGTGGAGCGATTGGTTGTCATCCCTGGACAGACCATCATGGCGCCGTTTATTGTGACCAATACCGGCAACGTGCGTGAAAAATTCCGGATTGCTTCAACATTCAAGGGCGCCCAAGAGACGATCATCTTTCATGACCTTAATAGGGACGGCATCAAACAGGCCACCGAGCCGGTCATCAGCGAGATCGGTCCCCTTGCTCCAAAAGAAGAAGTCAGCATTGTTATGGAAGTTAAGACCACAAAGAATGCAAGTGATGGCACTGAAGGAAGTGTTAAGATCTCTTTTACTCCAGAGGGTGATGCGGCTCGGGCAGCAGAAGGTTCGGCCCGTCTCATCTACTCCAGGCCGGTACTTCAGATGGCCATGGCTGGGCGCGACGGTCGTCTCAAGCCGGGTGAAGTGGCTTCATTCGACCTGACTATTACCAACCATGGTTCCAATCTGGCTCGAGTAGTGGAGTTGCTGAGCGCTTGGCCCGAGCAACTCGAACTTGTTGCTACGGATCCGCTTAATAGCTCTGTCAACGGTGGTAATATCCTCTGGAAATTTAATGAGCTTGGCGCAGGCGAGAAACGTTCCATCAAGGTTTCGTTCAGGGTGAAGCCAGGAACCCGCGTAGGAATGAATATCCAGGTCAAGAATGTTCTTAAATATGAAGATCAATTGGGGAATAGGTACTGACATGACACGACGCGTATGCGGAACTGTAGTGGTACTACTACTTCTCGTCCTTGTACCTGTAGCCCGGAGTCAGCAGTATTTACTGTACTCACCAAAAGTGGTGAGCCCGGAGGATATAGTTAAGGCACAAGAGGGGGTGCTGGTCCGTGAAGTGTCGGTGCAAAAGGGAGATACACTCTCTGGTTTTTCCCGAAAATTCAGTGGCCATGGCTCATATTATTCACAAATTCTACTCTTTAACGATATCAAGAATCCCAATCTGATCTATGCCGGCAAAACCCTCAGGGTTCCTGTTTCCAAGAAGCAGGTGAATGAGAAGAGGGTGAGCGTGGCTCCGGCGCCCAGGAAAAAGAAAACTGCCTACCCGGTGGCTGCGCCCGACAAGGGTCAGACTGTTGCATCGTTGCACCACGCAAAACGCCACGTAACTGGCAAAACAACGGCAAAACCTCAGATAGAGAAGTCTCTCGGTGATTTGAAAAGCATTGATACCGCCAAACACAAAAAGCGGGAAGTAAAGCAGAATACAACAACTACATTAGTGAGCAAGCCAGCGCCTGTGGCAGAGGTAACTCAAGTGGTTGAAGCTGGTAAAGAAGAAACACGTTTGGTAGATGTTAAGACGTTGTCTGCGCAGAAGCTTTTTGAGAGTGCGATCAGGTCTTATCGACAGGATGATTGCCGCGTAGCTCTGGAGTTGTTCGAGCGTTTCCTGTCTGACAACCCAACATCTCCTTTGGCTGCCGATGCCAGCCTTTATAAGGCCGAGTGTTATCTGAAACTGTCAAGTCAGTAGCGAACCTCTATTGATTTAATACACACAAAGGGCGCCTTCATGGCGCCCTTTGTGTGTATATCTCTGTTTCTTACTTCCAAGTAGCCACGAAGGCCCGCAATTTGCCTCCCTTTTCATCGCGGTAGTACACTATACTGAGGTTCTCCGCTACCTGTCCCCGCTGGATTTCGTACCCATCTTTTTTCTCTGATGAGTTCATGATAAAGACCGGTTTTTTGCTGAGTTGCCTCAAAACACCCTTCATGAATGATTCGGGAACACCTTGACCTCCGTGGTCGATAACCTGAATCATCTTGATAGTATCATTTTCATAATAGATCTTGAACTCGGTGTATTTTCCCTTATAGCGCTCCCACCCGGGATTGGCTCTGCTGTACTTCTTATCGAGACGCGAGCGAGGGATAAAATCAGGCAAAGCCGTAAGGCGCGGACTGTCCGGGACTGCTTTGGATTGAACCTTTTGTCCGCTACTCTCCGCAATGGCCAACAGTATTGCCTTTTCGCTCAATTGTGTTTCAGCTTTTGCTGAGGGTGTTTGATTGCCAGGTTTTGGGGCTAGTGTGGTAGTCGGTGTAGATGGTGCGGCTGGTGCAGGAGTTGCCTGTGTTGTCCCGGCAACTACAGGTGTTATTGTGGCTGTAGACTTAACTGGCGCCTGTCCCAGCTGGATTTTGTTCCCATCTTTTTTATCTTTATCTGATTCAGGATAAATCTTGAACTCGGTGACGTTCTCCTTATAGCGCTCCCATCCGGGATTGGCTCTGATGTACTCTTTATCAAGACCCGCGCGAGGGATAAAATCAGGCAAAGCCTTAAGGCGAGGACCGTCCGATACCGCTTTGGATTGAACCTTTTGTCCACGATTCTCTGCACTGGCCGACAGCATTGTCTTTTCTCTCAATTGTACTTCCGCTTTTGCTGCGACTGCTTTATTGCCAGGTTTGGGGGCAAGTGTGGTAGATGGTGCAGGTGGTGCAGGAGTCGCCTGCGTTGTCCCGGCAACGACAGGTGCTATTGTGGCTGTAGGCTTCACTGGTGTCTGTGTCTTAATGTCTGCTGTTTGCGAAGCAACATCCGGGGGTTTGTTTGTTGATTTACTGTACTGGAACATGGTAACAACAACGACAGCGATCAATAAGGGCGCAAGCCAGAGGAGGAACGTAGTCCCTTTTGAGCGGTTTTGCACAGGTTTAAGATCAATCTTTTCGACTTCCTTATGGTTCCAGCTTTGAAGGTGCTCTTTTGGTGTCTCATCGGTTTCTTCGCCCGGTTGTATACTGCTGACGGCACTGTCAAAGGAACTGGTAAACTCTGAATATACCGAGACCCGTGAGCGCGGGGCGTAGATAACCCCCTGTTCCTCCAGGGAAGGCTCGGCATCAGTCGTGTGCGGGAGGGCGGAAAGTTCCGGTGTCTCCGGCGGCATAGGCACAACAGGTTGTTGTTCAATGGTAATTTGTTCTGTTTGGTTTAGTGCTTGAGTTTCCGTTATGCTGACAGCTTTTTGGGTGAGGTCTGTTACGGAAAATTCTCCTGTGGTCGTGGTCGGAGCAGCCTTCTTTCCTTTGTTGTCAAGGCTGGCAATTATTTCCCTTATGGCGTCAAACAGGGCATTATCGTTCAGGGATGTATCGAGTTGTCCATGGTAAAGCTTGAGTGTAGCATTGCTGACCTGATCGGGCGGGCTGAGCAGCACAAAGCGGGTACGTTTTCTTCCCAGCTGCTTTTTGAGATGCATCAGTAGGATATCTGCGGAAAGTCCTGACAGGTGGGTCTGGACGAAGACCATTGATGGTTTATCGGCGATTATTTCTTCGCCACCCTTTTCAAGATTGTTGACAATGCGTATACGGATATCCTTATTGTCAGAAAAACGGGAGAATATCTTACGAAGACGCGGTATATCCGTTATCAGCAGTAGATTGGTCAATGTATTTCCTCCTTTGAAAGATTTTTCATTCTATAGAATTAAGGCTTCGTTTTCAACTGTATTATTAGAAATTCAACCTTGCTATGTTCGCGGAAAATCGTGTATCGTAAACGATGCCGTAACTACCTTGCATTAAAGGAACATCAATGCTGGATACACTTATTATCGATACGCTCAAGTTAATTGTGGGCGCCGGGAACGTCGCAACCGAACGACAGGATCTGCTCTGTTATTCCTATGACGCCACCCAGATGGAATTTCTTCCTGACGCAGTTGTTCACCCTGCGAATACGGATGAGGTTGCCGCAGTACTCAAGTTGGCAAATCAAAAACGGTTTCCGGTTTTTCCCCGCGGGGCTGGCAGTGGTTTCTCGGGTGGAGCGCTGCCCAAGTCGGGTGGTATCGTGCTGGTCACCACCCGCATGAATCGTATCCTGCGCATCGATACCGAGAACCTGGTCGCCGAGGTTGAGCCGGGGGTCGTAACGGAACAGTTCCAACTGGCGGTTGAAAAACTGGGACTCTTCTATCCGCCCGATCCGGCTTCTCTCAAATTCTCAACCCTTGGGGGCAATGTAGCTGAAAACGCTGGCGGTCCGCGTGCCGTTAAATACGGTTGCACCAAGGACTTTGTAATGGGGCTGGAGGTTGTACTTCCAACCGGAGAAACCATTCGTACCGGCGGTGAAACCTACAAGGGGGTGGTCGGTTACGACCTGACCAAGCTACTGTGCGGGAGTGAAGGAACCTTGGGCATCATTACCAAAATCATCTTTAAATTGCTACCATATCCAGATGCCAAGAAGACCATGCTGACCATCTTCGATTCCATTGATGGCGCCGCCAAGGCGGTTTCGGCCATTATTGGCGCAAAGATTATCCCCACTACGCTGGAGTTTATGGATCATGCCACTCTGCAGTGTGTCGAACGTCGTTTCAGCTTGGGTATACCACCGGAGGGGCGTGCCGTGCTGCTAATTGAGGTGGATGGTGATCGCGACCTGATTGAAAAACAAGCCCAACAGATCCACGATATCATTACTCCGCTCGGCCTGGTCCAGTTCCGTGCAGCCAGGGATGCCGACGAGTCGGAGCAACTCTGGAAGGTACGTCGTCTTGTCTCACCGTCATTGCGTGACGTGAACCCTGATAAATATAACGAGGACATTGTCGTGCCGCGCAGCAAGGTACCCGATGTCATTCGCAGCATAGAGAAGATCCAGCGCCGTTATGACATCCCGATCGTCAATTTCGGTCATGCCGGCGACGGCAACATCCACGTTAATGTGATGATTGACAAGTCAGTACCAGGGATGGAGGAAAAGGCACATGAAGCCATCCGCGAGGTGTTTCAGGCCGCACTGGATCTGGGGGGCACCATGTCTGGCGAGCATGGTGTGGGTCTTTCCAAGGCGCCATATATCGAACTGGAACTTTCCGCGGTTCAGATTGCTACCATGAAGGCCATTAAGAAAGCTCTTGATCCGAACAATGTCCTTAATCCTGGAAAAATGTTTCCCTGGAAGGAAAACAATGTTGCGCAGGTGGAGCGATAGTATGGTGAATCATGGGGTAATTGTTCTGGCATCCGCATCGCCACGCCGTTCTGAGTTGATGGCCTTGGCGGGCATTTCCTGCGAAGTGCTCCCGGCTGACATCTGTGAGGATGTGCTGCACGGTGAGCAACCGGTCGAACACGTCATGCGCCTTTCACGCGAGAAGTCCCGGGTTGTTGCAGGCAAAACTGACGGTCGTTTTTTTATTGGCGCCGATACCGTGGTTGTGCTGAATGGCAGGATCATGGGCAAGCCGGTGGACGAAAACGAAGCCTTTGAGATGCTGTCAGAGCTGTCTGGCCGAACCCATGAGGTAATCACCGGTTTCACTGTTTTTGACCGGGAGACAAGCAGCTGCGTTAGCCGGAACGTTCAGACCGAGGTGCTTTTCAAAACCCTGACGTCTCAGGAAATTAATGGCTATATTGCCACCGGCTGCCCCATGGACAAGGCAGGAGCCTATGCAATCCAGGGAGGCGCGGTTCACTTTATCCGTTCTATCTGCGGATCCTATACGAATGTTATCGGGTTACCAATGACAGAACTCTATGAAGTTTTGTGTAATATGCAGGCTGTGGGTTGAACCATGCCATGTTCTAACATTTTAATTATAGGCGCCTCTACCGGTGGTCTCAAAATTCTTGAGCAGATGTTTCCTCGCCTGCCTGTTTTGAAAACAGCGGTCGTTATTACCCAGCACATAACCCCACTGATTGACCAAGCCTTTGTTACCTCCCTTGCACGGGTTTCGAAGATGCCGGTCAGTCTGGCATGCGAGGGACAGTTTCTTCAGGAAGGGAATGTCTATCTGGCGCCAGGGGGCTTTCATCTGAAAATTGTCAGAAACCAGAGCATACATCTTTATATAGGTGAAAAGGTCAATTTTGTCTGCCCCTCCATTGATGTCTCCATGAAATCGCTCACTCCCCCCAATGGATGTCGGCTGGCTGGGGTCATCCTGACCGGGATGGGATGCGATGGAGCTGCCGGTATCTCGCACATCAAGCAGATCGGCGGGATAACCATCGCCCAGGACCAGAAGACCAGCGTGATCTATGGTATGCCCAAAGCAGCTGCGGAGACCGGCAAAATCGATTTTATTCTGCCTACTGATGGGATTGCAGACAAACTGTGTGAACTTTTTGGATAAACATCTATATAAGGAGCCAAGGAATGCAAATGACCCTTCAATTCAAAAACTGGCGTATTCAGTATAAGATCATGTCTATTTCAATTGTCAGCGTAACGGTTATGATGGCTGGTTTGTTCATCTACCTGTTGCCACTGATCGAGTCCCGGATCATTAATGAAAAAAAGGCTGCCACTCGGCATGTCGTTGAACTGGCCATGGGTGTTTTGGAGATGAATGACGCCGAGGTCAAGGCGGGTAAGATACCACTGGAACTGGCCCAGAAACAGGCTGCCAAGCAGATTTCAAAAATGAGGTATGAACAAAAGGAATATGTTTGGATCAATGACCTCAGCAAACCGGTGCCTAAGATGATCATGCACCCCACGGTGCCGACTCTGGATGGGAAGGTTCTTGATGACCCCAAGTTCAATAAGGCCACCACCATGAGCGATGGCCTTGATGGCGCCGTCCGGAAAATTGACCGGAAGAACCTGTTTGTAACCTTCAATGAAGTTGTCGAGCGGGCGGGTCAGGGTTTTGTGAACTATGAATGGCCAAAACCAAAAGCAGGTGGCGGTACAACAGACGAATTGTATACCAAGCTCTCCTATGTCAAAAAGTTCGAATCGTGGGGCTGGGTGCTGGGAAGCGGCATCTATATTGATGAAGTTAAGCATGATGTGGCGAAGGTTAAATGGATCCTGGTTTCCTTGAACATTGTCTTTGCAATTTTTATGCTGGCGCTCTGTTTTCTCATCAGTCGCGGAATCACAAAAACCCTCGGTTATGTTGATAAAAATCTCGAAGATATGGCAAGCGGCGACGGTGATCTGACTCGGCGTCTGAATGTTGACCGTGAGGATGAAACTGGTTCTCTGGCCAATTCATTCAACCGTTTTCTGGACAACCTGAAGGATATTGTCGTCCGCATCAACCAGAATGCAATCGAGGTCGCCTCGTCGGCAGACCAACTTAACACAACCTCGGCAGCCATTGCCAGTGGCACTGAAAGAGCTGCATCACAGTCTATCTCCGTAGCTATCGCCTGTGAGGAGATGGCGGCGACCTCGGCCGAGATCGCTCAGAATTGTATCAGAACTGTTGATATCTCGAATCGCGCCACCCAGACTGCCTTGAACGGTTCCGAGGTCGTCAACCATGCCGTGCAGAGCATCCAACGCATTGCCGTCAAGGTACAGCAGAGCGCAAAAACGGTTGAGTCGCTCGGTACCCGCTCCGAGCAAATCGGTAACATCGTAGGCACTATTGAAGACATTGCCGATCAGACCAATCTTTTGGCGCTTAATGCCGCCATTGAGGCGGCTCGGGCCGGTGAGCAGGGTCGTGGTTTTGCGGTCGTAGCCGATGAGGTGCGCGCCTTGGCCGAACGCACAACAAAGGCCACCCGCGAGATCAGCGAAATGATCAAAAGCATCCAGAAAGAAACCAAATCGGCGGTCAGCGCCATGGAGGAAGGTGTTCAGGAGGTTGAGCGCGGAACCGAGGATGCCGCACGTTCCGGCAAGGCGCTTGAGGAAATTCTGGAGCAGGTCGGGGATGTCACCAGTCAGATTAACCAGATCGCCACTGCGGCGGAGCAGCAGACTGCAACCACCAATGAGATCAGCAGAAGTATGCACGAGATCACAGAAGTCGTCAGCGGAGCCTCGCACAGCTCTCAGGATACGGCGGCGGCGGCCAACCAGCTTGCCAGGATGGCCGAGGAGCTGAAGCAGATCGTGGCACAATTCAGGATGTAACCGTTATATGTGACCTTCGTGGACAAACCTCGGAGGTCTCCTTTATCTAATGAATATTTCAAGCAACCTTGCACATATTAAGGAACGTATTCGGATTGCTGCTGAACAAGCTGGCCGCAACGCCGAATCCGTCTGTCTTGTTGCGGTTTCCAAGACCCGTCCTTCCGCAGATATTATTGCGGCGTTCGGCGCCGGTCAGACCATATTCGGGGAAAATTACGTTCAGGAATTTACTGTCAAAGCTACAGAGGTAAAAGAGCCGGTCGAGTGGCATTTCATAGGCCATCTGCAAACCAACAAGGTCAGAAACATCGTAGGCCTGGTGACGCTGATCCACTCGGTGGATCGTCTCTCTCTGGCCCAAGAGATCAGCCGTCAGTGGGGCAAACTGGGTAAAAGTTGTGACGTGCTTGTTCAGGTGAACATCGCCAGCGAGGCATCTAAATCAGGAACTACCGGGGAAGGGGCGCTGCAACTGGTCAAGGACATATCTTGTCTGCCCAATCTGAAGGTGCTGGGACTGATGACCATGCCGCCTTTTTTTGACGATCCCGAGGCGGCCCGGCCTTACTTTGCAGAACTGAAGCGGCTTTCCCTGCGTATAAATTCAGAGTGTATTCCAGGTGTGGAGATGCGAGAGCTATCCATGGGTATGTCAGGAGATTTCGAGGCTGCCATACTGGAAGGCGCCACGCTGGTGAGGGTTGGCTCGGCCATCTTTGGTGAACGTCACTACGATTGAATATCTATAGCTCCAACCGACCCATCTCCTCAAGATATTTCAGGACAAAGCGCTGTGCAGCCTCCACGGCACGCGGAATATCCCACATACCCATATCCCGTTCATCCACCTGATTGCTGATCCCGCGAATCTCCAGGCAGTTTATGTCATAGCGCAGGCAGGTCAGCGCAACAGCGGCGCCTTCCATGTTTTCGCTGATGGCGCCAAATTGCCGGACAAGATCTTCACCCCGTTGCCGTGTCCCACTACAGGTAGAGACCGTAACAAAGCGTCCCTGCGCAAGGTTTACCCCGTAATAGCCTGCTAATTGCATGGCCTTTTCGGCAGCATTTATGGAAAGTGGGATGTTGTTGTAGTACATCCGGTCACCCTGCACCAGATAGGGAAGGCCCATTGAACGCAGATCCTGCCACCCCTCTGAAGTAACCACCCCCTCGTCCCCCAGCAGCTCTTCACTGGCCATCGCCAAATCCCCTATGGAAAGCCCGCTGCCCGGATATGCGCCGGCGCAGCCGGTATTTATAACAAGCCGCGGTCGATAGCGTTCGATCAGAGCGGCCGTGGTTGCTGCTGCATTGATCTTTCCAATACCGGCGGCGCAGATGATGATCTGCTGGTTAGCAAGCGTCCCCTCGACATAATTGTAGGCAGCTGTTTTCAAGTGGCAGGTGTTACCCAGGGCATGCTCCAACAGTATTGTCTCTTGTGGTACGGCAGCTATGATCAGGATCGGTTTCATGAAGTGATTTCCTTGATATGTGGTGTTCCAGAACCTTGTAGCGGGATCTCATGTTTTGGGCTCTCTCGTCTTCTCGCTACGAAGCTCCTGCTGCGTAACTCAATGGCTCTTCATCCCCGCCGATCCAACTCCACCGCCGCATAGGCTGAATGGTTGTGGATCGACTCGAAGTTTTCCGTCTCCACCGAAAACCATGTTATGTTCTCCAGGGCGGCCAGGCGTGAATATGCCTCGCGCACCATATCCTCCACAAAACGGGGGTTTTCATATGCCTGTTCGGTGACAAACTTCTCGTCCTCGCGTTTTAGCAGCGAGTACAACGGGCTGCTGCCGCACTGCTCAATCAGCTCCACCAGATCCTCGATCCAGATGAAGTCGCGGTAGCGCACCCGCACGGTCATGATGCTGCGCTGATTGTGGGCTCCGTAACGGGATAGCTCCTTGCTGCACGGGCAGAGTGATGTCAGCGGCACCTTTACTCCCAGCACAAAATCCAGGCTGTTGGTCATGGAGGCGCTAAATTCGCAGGTGTACTCCATCAGGCTTTTGGCGCCGGACACCGGTGCTCGCTTGTCGATGAAATAGGGGAACTGGATCTCCAGGTGGGCACTTTCAGAGCCGAGCTTGGCCTTCATCTCCTCCAGGATCGTCTCCAGTTTGTCCAGGGCAATCTGCTCGCGGTGCCGGTTGAGGATCTCCACGAAGCGGCTCATGTGGGTCCCTTTGAAGTGGTGGGGCAGATCGACGTACATGTTGACCCGTGCCACGGTATGCTGTAGCGAGCGGTTCTTGTCCATCACAACGATCGGGTAGATGATGTCCTTCACGCCGACCTTGGAGATAGGTATCCTGCGGTGGTCTGGTCGTTTCTGTATGTCCGGCATGGCGGGCTGTGGTGATGTTGCACGGGGGCGTATCATAGTATTCATTCCAGCGCCTCTTGAAGGCCTGAACGATACTCGATTTCCTGCCAGATTCTGTCACGGCCATCTCGGGAAAGTGCAGAGAAGGGCAGCAAGCCATCCTTGTCCTGCTCAATAAACTCCGCGATCAACGTGGTCTGTTTGGCACGCTCGTTTCTGGAGAGTTTGTCGCACTTGGTCAGGACAATGATCGGCGGGATGCCGTAGACGCCCAGCAAGCGGAGCATATCCAAATCGCCATCCGATGGTGTCCGCCGGATATCCAGGATCAGTACCACCGTTTTCAGGTTCTCCCGCTTGGACAGATAGGTCTCGATCATCGACCCCCACTGTTTACGCACGTCGGGCGGGGCCTTGGCGTAGCCGTAGCCGGGCAGGTCTACCAGCGTCAGGATGTTATTGATGTCAAAGAAATTAATCAACTGCGTTCTGCCTGGCGTGGAACTGGTGCGGACAAGCGCCTTGCGGTTGGCTAGCACGTTGATCAGTGATGATTTACCTACATTTGAGCGTCCCACAAAGGCCACTTCCGGAAGCTCGGGTGGGGGATAGTCCTTTGGCTTTGCCGCGCTTTTAATGAAATCGGCTTGTTTTACTTCCATGGGCAACCTCCGTAAATTAACATTATAATGCGCCGCTGTTTGCCGATACAAGCGCTTATTTTATTGCCTCACTTTTACCTGTTCAGTGTCAAAATTACCCTATGTCTTCCGTCCAATTTTATGGTATATGGATAACATTACGTTTCGAGTCCCTCTTACATGCTTCCGACAGGTTCCGATGACCGCATCTCCTGTGGACATAGCGTTGTTCGTGACCAAGCTGGGGCTGGTGTTTTTCGTCATCCTGACCTTGGCCGCTTATCTTGTGTTTGCTGAACGGAGAATCCTGGCCTGGATTCAGGATCGCAAGGGACCCAACCGTGTCGGACCCTTTGGCTTGCTTCAACCCCTGGCCGACCTGATCAAACTCCTGACAAAAGAAGACTTCATCCCGGCAGCCGCTGACCGCTGGTTGTTCCTCCTGGCTCCGGCCATGGCTGCTATCCCTGCTATCCTGATCTTTAGCGTGATCCCCTTTGGTGCACCGCTGACCATTGCCGGACACCGCGTCCCGCTACTGGTGGCCGACCTGAACGTTGGTCTGCTGTTTTTTCTGGCTCTTTCCTCCATTGCTGTCTATGGAGTGGCGATAGGCGGCTGGGCCTCCAACTCCAAATATTCCTTGCTGGGGGGCATCCGCGGCCTGGCACAGCTGATTTCCTACGAACTATCCATGGGACTGTCGCTGGTACCTGTAGTCATGCTGGCTCACTCATTCAGTTTGACCGACATCGTTGACGCCCAACGCACCATCCCCTTTATCGTGTACCAACCGTTGGCCTTCGTTATCTTTTTGATCAGCATCACTGCCGAATGCAAGCGGATTCCCTTTGATCTGCCTGAGGCCGAGGGCGAACTTGTGGCGGGTTTTCACACCGAATACTCAGGTATGCGCTTTGGCTTGTTCTTCGTAGGGGAGTACATCAACATCATCGTGCTGGGGGGGATGGCGGCTACCTTTTTCCTGGGGGGCTGGCATGGGCCGTTTCTGCCGCCGGTAGTCTGGTTTACCTTTAAAACACTCGCATTTGCCTTCTTTTTTATCTGGATGCGAGGGACATTGCCCCGCCTGCGCTATGATCAGCTTATGCATCTGGGCTGGAAGGTCTTGACACCACTGGCGTTGGTGAATATTCTGGTCACTGGCTGGTGGCTGACGTTGACTGGTTCGTAGAAATATCATCCGCAAAGTTACGCTCACACCTTGTCGCTACGGAATAAAATGATTAACTACACGGACACTGACGTCCGAATCTCATACAAACAAGCATGGAGGAGTTGAACATGGAAAACGTGAATGCCAAAGACCGCAATGGCCACACACCTCTCATCAAGGCTTCCAAAGAAGGAGTAAAGGACTTTGTTCAGGACCTGCTTCATCGCGGTGCTGATATAACCGCCAGCAGTGACAAAGGTAAGACAGCTCTCCACTATGCTGCCGCCAACGGCCACACCGAGATCGTCAATATGTTGATCGCAAAGGGCGCCAATCCAGATGTTCGCGACCGTGAAGGCCATACTCCGCTGATGCTGGCTGCCATCTATGGCTGCAACCATACAGTGCTGGCCTTGCTGGAGGGAGGAGCAGATCCGGGGCTTAAAACTCCTTCAGGAAATACGGCCAGCCTGTATGCCCAGAACAACGAACACCCGCTGGCATCGGCTCTGCTGAAGAAGGCAGAGCGCGCCAAACACGGGAATGCCTGAAACTGATTCTGAATGCATGTTGCCAGAGACGCCCCGTCTGGAACTCCCAGCGGGGCGTCTCTGAGGTTTAAGGGAAATATGATTAAATGTCTGTCGTAGATGATATAAAAGCCTTGACCGGTGGTTTCGGAGTGACCTTGCGCCATATGCTGCGCAGGCCGGTAACGATCCAGTATCCGGAAAAAAAGCGGAATCCCCCCCCACGCTACCGGGCCCGGATCGTGCTGACCCGCGACCCGGACGGCGGTGAGCGCTGCGTTGCCTGCTACCTTTGTTCAGCTGCCTGTCCGGTGGATTGTATCTCCATGCAGTCAGCAGAGCGGGAAGATGGCCGACGCTTTGCTGCCTGGTTCCGGATCAATTTCTCGCGCTGCATCTTCTGTGGCCTGTGCGCCGAGGCCTGCCCGACCCTGGCGATCCAGATGACCCCTGACTATGAAATCTGCAAGCGCAATATTATGGATCTGGTCTACGAGAAAGAGGATCTGCTGATAAACGGCTGCGGTAAGGATGACAGCTACAATTTTTATAAACACTCCGGGATCGGGGTGACGCAACCGCGTGGTGAGGGGTTTGAGGAGAACAAGCCGGTGGATGTCAGGACGTTGATGCCATGATACTGGTAGGGGCGGCCCCGTGTGACCGCCCTGTATGCCCGCCCAAGTCAAGGGCAACCACATAAGTCAAGGGCAACCACATGGGGTTGCCCCTACATGGGTGATATGGAACAAGCTATCTTCTACATACTGGCTGCTACAGCGGGCATCGCCACGGTTCTGGCTATCACCGAAAAACACCCGGTACATGCCATCCTGTTCCTGGTTACCTCCCTCTTCTCCATGGCGGTGATCTTCTATCTGCTGATGGCGCCGCTGGTGGCAGCCTTCGAGGTGATCCTCTACGCCGGCGCGATCATGGTGCTGTTTCTGTTCGTGATCATGATGCTCGATCTGGGGCGCCCGGAAAAGGGGCTTGCGCCTCACTGGCGCGAATGGCTGCCAGCGCTGCTGCTCTCGGCAGTCAGCATCGGTTCGCTGGTGACGGTGATTGTCTCCCGGCATGCTTCAGACTCCATGGCAACACCACAACCTCTGCCGATCCGCGAGATGGCGGTCAGCCTGTTCCATGAGCATGGCCTGGCGGTTGAGCTTGTGTCGCTGCAACTACTGTTTGCACTGGTGGGAGCGCTATATCTCGGCAAACAGTCCAAAGGCAGGGGTTCCGAATGATCGTCCCGCTCGGACATATCCTGATCCTGGCCGGCCTGCTGTTCTTCATCGGCATGGGGGGACTACTGGCCTGGCGCGCCAACCTGATCATGATGCTGGTCTGTATCGAGGTCATGCTGAATGCCGTCATGCTGGTCTTCGTGGCTGGTTCGGCCCGCTGGGGCAATGCGGATGGCCAGTTGTTCGCTAT
Organism: Pedobacter sp.; assembly: GCA_041672425.1. Lineage (GTDB taxonomy): Bacteria > Desulfobacterota > Desulfuromonadia > Geobacterales > Pseudopelobacteraceae > JACPFJ01. Next base: position 16,248 of record JBAYZR010000032.1, read on the forward strand.
CTTCATAATGGCGCTTACCTCGTCCGAGGTTTCGTTGGCTCTTGCAATGGTGGTCTATCTGCACCGGCGGCGCAAGACGGTTAACACGGATATGTTCAGTGAGATGAAAGGGTGAATACATGCAGTGAAGATGCGGCGTCTGTAATTCCCAACATTCTGTCAGAGCCGACGGTCTCTGTGTCCGCTGCCGCAAGTTTGCCTGCAAATTTTTTATCATTAATCAGAGTTCTCCCCGCGTTTTCTTTGTAGTTAATGAATTTAAACGAAAGATCCAATGAAATTCTTCCTTGCCCTCATACTCCTGTTCCCTCTTTGCGGCGGCCTGTTCAACTCTCTGATCGGTCGTAATCTTCCCCGCAGAGTGGGTGAAACCATCGCCTGCGGAGTAATCTGGGGCGCGTTCGCCTGTGCTGTTCTGGCTGCACTCCAGTTCAGTGCTCCAGTAAAGATCGAGTATGCCTCCTGGCTATCGGCTTTC
>JBAYZR010000033.1:0-16713 GCA_041672425.1 Pedobacter sp.
CCGATATCCACAAGGCAGACCCCTAATTCCTTCTCGTCGGACGAGAGTGTTGCCTCGGAGGATGCCAGTTGCTCCAGCACGATGTCGGCTACGTCCAATCCGGCGCGATTGCAGGATTTCACAATGTTCTGGGCGCTCGCAACTGCTCCCGTGACGATGTGTACCTTGGCCTCAAGGCGGACGCCGCTCATTCCGAGTGGTTCGCGGATGCCGTCCTGTTCGTCGATGATGAACTCCTGGGGGAGTATATGTATGACCTCGCGGTCCATGGGGATTGCGATTGCCTTGGCGGCATCAATCACCCGCCGTACGTCCTCCTGGACTACTTCACGGTTTTTGATGGCGATCACACCCTGAGAATTGATCCCCTTGATATGGCCTCCAGCGATGCCGGCATAGACCGATTTGATCTCGCAACCGGCCATCAGCTCAGCCTCGCTGATCGCCTTGCGAATGGCGCCAACCGTGCTTTCGATGTTGATGACCACCCCTTTGCGCAGGCCGCTGGATGGGCTTGTACCGATGCCGACTATGTCAATGCCGTCATCGGTGACATTACCGACAATGGCACAGATCTTGGTAGTACCGATATCAAGACCGACTATCAGGTTATCCTTTTTGGTTGCTGACATGCCACCCCCTGCATATGTTTTGGATTCGTAGTGTAAATCAACTCTTTTTTACGATGATCTTGTCGATGTAGTCCAGATCTATATATTTAAGTGTCGGTCGTTTGGCCATGAGTTCACTGTAAATTCGTGCGAAGCGCTCTACCTTGGCGACAAAATCTCCTTGGCCAATCTTGACCGGAAGTGCATTGGAAGCGGTAAACATGGTAAAACCGTAGCCCTTATCGTAATGAATCTCCGATACATCCGCAAGGATAAATGCCCCTTTTTCGCGTAAAATAGTAAGTAGTTCACAGGTTGCCTTTAGCGCCTCTTTGGTAGTAGCGGGATCCTTGTTTAGTTCCTCTTCGCTAAAGCCTGTAATAACGGGGTAATCCAACCGATCCCCCTGGTTTAGTACTTTGAAAACATTCCCATTCTTGTCCAAATAGTAAATGAAGCCCATGTTGACCACGGCCAAGGGTTCTCGTTCGGTAATGGCAATGGAAAGGGCGTCAGGGAAATATCTTCGGATATGAACAGTCTCCACCCATGGATTAAGGGCGAGTTGTTCACCCACCAGTTTCAGATTCAGACGCGCCAGATCCCTGCCTGGCTCAATACCGCAAATTGCCAGTATTTCTTCGCGGGTCAAATGTTTGGAACTGGAGACATCTATGGTCTTGAGGCGGAAGAAGGTTGCCGAGCCAAGGGCGTGATAGCCTGCAAACATGATCAGGGCCGCCATAATCACACCTGCCAGGCCAAGCATGATCTTGCCGATCAGGCGCAGATGCTTTTTCAGATTGAGCGGCTTACGCTCAACCTTGACCCGGTTGGCAGTCACCTTTTTTCTCTGGTATGTGGAGTTGGCAAAATCCAGCATAAGGTCAATTGCTCCTTGTTGAGAGTGTTGCTGATTCCATAATTCGCCCAACCAGCGCCTCGAAGGATAGTCCTGCTCCCTTGGCTGCTATTTCCGGCAGCAGGCTCAGGGCTGTCATACCAGGCAGGGTGTTGACTTCAAGCACATAGCAATCTCCACCAGAGTCCACGAGCAGGTCCACCCGGCTGTAATCCCTGCACCCCAAGGTGCGGTGCGCGGCCAGACCTACCTGTTGAGCCTTTGAATAAAGCGATGCTTCCAGTCGCGCAGGAAAGATGTGCTCGGCCATGCCATCGGTATACTTGGCCTCGAAGTCGTAGAACTCATTCTTGGGCACGATCTCAATGGCCCCGATCGGGCTGTCCCCCAGGATGCCGACCTGTACCTCCTGACCTTTGATATACTGCTCCACCAGAATTTCACTGTCATGACGAAAACCCAGCGAGACAGCCTTTTCCAATTCGCTCTCCAGCTTGACGATGGATACCCCCACCGAGGACCCTTCCTGCACCGGTTTGACTACTACCGGCAGACCAAAGCGAAGATCAGCAAGCCTTACCTCTTCTCCCTGGCGAAAATGGTGGAACTGGGCAGTGAGAATGCCGTTGAAGGCAAAGGCTTGCTTGCTGTAAAGTTTGTGCATGGCCAGTGCGCTGGCCAAAACGCCTGACCCGGTGTACGGTATCTGCATCAGCTCAAGCAGCCCCTGCACGCATCCATCCTCGCCATAGCGACCATGCAAGGCAATAAAGGCTGCCTTGATCCCCTCGCGTTCCAGAACGAAAGCCAGGTCACGACCCACATCAATGGCCACGGCATTATAGCCCATGGTCAGCAGCGCCTGGTGTACGGCGGCGCCGCTTTTCAGGGATACCTCGCGCTCGGCCGAGAGTCCGCCCATCAGTACGCCGATTTTTTCAGGTGTGATATTTCCCATGTTTATTCCTCGCCCACTATACGTACTTCTTCTTCCAGTGTTACTTTGGATATACTGAAGACCGCATCCTTTACCAACGTTGCCAGTTCCAGAAAATCCCGTGTAGTTGCACCGCCTGTATTGACCAGAAAGTTACTGTGCACCTCGGAAACCTGTGCCCCACCTACGCGGCGCCCACGCATGCCGGCAGCATCGATCAATCTCCAGGCTGCCTGACCCGCTGGATTCTTGAAGAACGATCCGGCGCTGGGAAAGCCTACGTTGTGCTTGGAACGTCGCAGGTCAAAATCCTTGCGGATCTCTTCCGAGGTCAGATGCGCTTCACGCTCATCAAGGTTAAAGATGGCCGTCAGCACAATGTCTTCCGGCTGTAACTTCAGGTGGCGATAACCGTAGTCAAGCTCTTCCATGCGGAACTTTGCAACGTGTCCGTCGCGCAAAAGTGTCAACGATTCGGTACGTTCCAGGATACCTGATCCGTAAGCGCCGGCATTCATCTTGATGGCGCCGCCGACAGTGCCGGGGATACCGGAGATAAAGCTGATTCCACCCAACCCCAGTTCCTGGGCGAAATGCACAACATCCAGGTTTTCTGCCCCGGCTTCGGCGAGTATACGCCTCTCTCCGGCATCTGTGATCCGGTTTAATCGCTCCAGCGATATGACTGCCCCTCGGATCCCTTTGTCGCGCACCAGCAGGTTATAGCCCTTGCCTATGGTCAACCAGGGGATGTTCTGTTTACTCAGCCAATGCAGAAGATTTTGCAGGTCGTCTGCATCCTCAGGCACGGCATACAAATCAGCCGGACCCCCAACCTTCAGGGAGGTGTGCCGACTCATGGGCTCGTTGCGCAGCAGTTGGCCGCGTATGGAGATATCTATTGTTATTTTCTGCATTGCTTCATCGCCGATCAACTGCGTTCATATAACATCGAGTAATACGACCGATTGACTATCGAGCGAGGAGAAAAGCCGGATTCCAGCGTCTTAACCGCTTCATCCAGCATTTTCGGGCGGTCTGGTCGAGCTGCTAGTTGGACATTTCAGCTTTCCCATTTATCCACAACTCAGATTCGCTAAGATCGACATTGTCATTCCACACAACACCATAACCGGTTTGGTCTACGTGGACGTTTTTAAAAAATGCATCATCTTTAAGCGAGTAGAAAGAGGATTCTTTGAGGAGAGGAGAACAGTCATAAACTCTTGTGTCCCCTGTTATGAATGTAACAAAGAGTTGTTTTCCTGAAAGCGGTGTCACTGACTTTATTTTTGGGTAAGTTGCCATGGCAATATCACTCCAATCCAGGAAGTTGTTTAAACTGCTGAGTCTTCCACATTTCCAGTAACTCGGATTGATAACTTTGTGTCCAATCTCGAACCATACGATCAGCTCTGGCTGGCAAATCTCCTTCGATAATTTCGCAGCTTTGAATATCATATACTCCGTTGAACTCACCATAGATGGCGTGAAAATGAGGCACTCCGTGTTCTTTGAAGTACATCTTGATCAAAATTCCGTAGAACCTTGCAATTATTGGCATAATTATATCTCCTTTCGCCATGTGATTATTTTACGGATTCAAAATCTTTGTTTTCTGTTATTCCTTCCCTTAATTGTATTATGTCCCCGGAATATCTGATTGCGTACATTGCAGCTTGGATCCATCCAAGTCATACCATGAGCCGAGGGAAATTGCCATAGCGGCTAGGGCTAGAAAACAATGGAACTGTAATTGTTGTGAGTACGACAAGAGCCGCAACAACCTTCCCCAGAGTCTCAGTGTGTCTCTTTATTGTGTTTTGTATCATCGTTACCACCAACGGAGTGAAAAATGACCCGCTCGTTCGGTTTCTTTGGGCGGTCGGTGTCCATTTTCCTTGTTGAAAATTCCGATATTCTGTCAACGTTTAGATACCCTCAGCTTGACTCACATGGGCTACTCACTGGACTATTTTGTTAAAATCGTTTCTTCTTCGACCAATTGTCTATAGAATTCAACCGTTTTACTGGTAGTTGGCATTTTTTCGCCATCCTTCAGACTCAATAAAATTGCTCTGTTAATAATTGCCGGCTCGTATCTTGGGTCTATTGTTAATGCCTTGTCGAATGCGGATAACGCTTCCTGCTTTTTCCCAAGGAAAGCGTAGCATAATCCAAGATTGCCATAGGATTGGGCATGTTGTTCATACGATTCGCAAACTTTCAGGAAGCCAGAAATCGCCTCTTCATATTCCCTGTTTTGCATTTTCAAAAAAGCGCTATCAAATCGATCCATTTCTCTGAGATAAATGTCCAGGGATAAACCGGTATCTCTATGAATTGACTCGGCCATGTCTTTCACAAATTCACGAGCAGTCTTTACAAAATCGTCTTCACTTTCACCAAGCTCGATTACTTTTTGCAAGGATTTAATGGCATTCCCAACATCTAGCAAATTTTTATATGAAATGCCTTTATTGAACCATGCTTCAGTGAAGTATGGAAATATATTCAGACAGTTATCGAAATAGGCAATTGATCCTGAGTAGTTGCCTTTCATGGCCTGCACAGTTCCCATGCCATACTGAACTATGTAAAGGTTCGGGTGTTTGCGGATCAGATCGATAAGCAACTCTTCCCCTTTTGCAATATTGCCGTTCTCCACAAACGTTAAAGCTTTGTCAACTTCACTGTCGACATTAGGGTTGATTTCGGCAATGAAATCTCGAAACTGCCGTTTCTTCATTTTCTCAATGCCATATCTTTCTGCTGCTGTATAGTGTGAGCACCCGCTGCAACTTTGACTCCTTATTTCAGCACAACAACGAGGGCAAACAAGAGCTGTGTTCTTTAATTTGCATAGACGCTTACCTTTTACGGATAGGCAGTTCACACACTTTGTTTTCATTGTCTCAAATATCTCCTTTGGTTGCGATCAACGGGGTTACTCCCGAGTTTTCTGGCGCCTCGACGTATCTTCTCTGGAAAACCTTTCCGGGACCAACGGCTTGTGCAGTTGACCCGTTCGGGCAGCTTTTTTGCCCGAATGGCGCCCAACTGCCTGGTTGGGAGTCCTACTCAACCCTCGTAAGCGCAAACCCCGCAACGTGGCGAATTCACCACCGGCAAAAGAAAATCTGTTTCACATGCATGGCTTTCAGCACATCTGTCGCACAATAGACCGCCGTCATAGATACAATCGGTACAAATCTGCGTTGCCGTTTTACCGCAGACATCACATGCAATTTCCGGCGCGTTGTTGCGAACAAGCAGCTTGATTTTGGAGCGTCCCGACAATTTGCCAGCAGTCACTTTCCCTGCGAAACTTACTTCAAGTTCAGTGGTGGAGCCGAAATCATACTCATGGACAAGTTTGGCGCCCAAAGCAGCCAACGACCCAATCTTCCTGGACATAGGCACTTCCATCCTTTTTTCGCGGAAAGCGCTCATATGCCCGCAACACTCAAGCCATGTCTGACGCAGAAACCCGTCCAGATCTTCCAGCGACGCATCAGCGGGGACTGCTGCGAACAGCCAGTAATCAACATCACCCAATCCCGCGCCGACAACTTTGACGATAACATACTCCGTTGTTCCCGGCGTGGCGGCAAGACAGGCGGTCAGGTGTTTCGCAGCGGAGGCTTTCTTCAATTCAGCGCCACAAATAGAGCAAGGTCCGGGTAGTGTTTTTGTTGGGGACATAAAAAATTCTCCTGTTATCCATAGATAGCGAAGGGCGCTCCCTTCGTAAAGCTTTGACTACGACAGATTCGCTCGACATTGAAGGAGCAGTTCTTCTGCCTTCTTCTTGCCAAACTGTCTTACCATATCATCCCACATCATTGAATTACAGAGGCTTTCTTTAAAAGTTTTTGTCATTACATCGAGTTGGTCAGGGAGAAACCTTCCGGTGTCAGTGCTACACATCTGACAAAATCATTAAAATTGGCAAAATGTGAAATGTGTAGACCTGACACTGTTATTACTGTTGTTACTGTTGTTACTCTGCAATTAATTTGCAGGTTGACTTTATACGTCAATGCCGTATATTTGACTTATGGTCACTTTTGTCGAATCGCCACTGTTTACGAAACAGGTACATGACTACCTGACAGACATTGAATACGGAGTCTTTCAGGAATACCTTGCTACCAATCCCGATATGGGCGACGTGGTGCGCGGTTCAGGCGGGGTTCGCAAGATACGCTGGAGCCGTCGGGGAACCGGCAAGAGCGGCGGTGTCAGGGTTCTCTATTTTGCCCGGACAGAGGCCGGGCAAATTTGGTTACTTCTGATTTATGCCAAGAGTGCCGTTGACACTATTCCCGGTCACATTCTCAAAGCCCTCAAAGAGGAGATGGAACATGCCACTAAATGAAAAAGAACTGATTGAACGTGATGCAAAGCGCAACATCGGCGAAGAACTGCTCCAGGCAGTGCGGGACCTCAAGGCTGGCAAGGTCGGGCGAGTATCTACCATAGAAGTCTCCCCTCTGGCAGCGTCCCGTCTCAGGATTGGTCTTTCCCAGAGCGAGTTTGCCAAGTTGCTCGGTGTGTCGCTCCGTACCCTCCAGGAGTGGGAGCAGGGGCGTCGTACGCCGTCGGGCGCGGCGAAGTCACTTATCACTATTGCCATAAAAAAACCGGATGTTTTGAAAGAGCTGCTTGCGGCCTAATTTCCGAAATTTTATTGTTGGTTCATTTTGTTGCGGCCTTTACTCATCAGGTAAAGGCCAACTATCATCGTAATAGCGCCTAAATAACCAGAATAAGCTCGTGTCAGCAAGTTGATAAAAGTGAACCTTCCGGTGTCAGGGTTACACATCTGACAAAATCATTAAAATTGGAAAAATGTGAAATATGTAGACCTGACACTGTTGTTACTCCTTGACACTGTTGTTACTCCGCGTACTGGCTATCCACCCAAATGGAACATTTCTACCGACTCATTCCCCACAGTCTTACCAGCATATCCGATTTCCGTGAGCCAACTCCGTGCCACAGAGAAATAAGTCCGACATAATCCTCGGTCACCTCATAGATAATGCAATATTTGACCGGCCCGGAATCGATGTATAACTCTTTCAGCAATGCCTGTTGACCGGCGAGTAGATAGGGAGCGTCAGTACCTGCAAGATTGTTGTCGTAGAGAAATTTTTCAGACGCTTCTATGCGAGCCAGAAAAGCGTCCGCAACTTCAACCCGATAGCGCTCTGCCAAATTCTCCGCATAGTGCCTGACTCGTGATTGATATTCCAGAGAACGTTTAAGCGGACGTTTTGACATTCCGAAGCTCTTTTCTTATGGAATCGAAAAATGTATCATCTTCCGCAACAACAGTGCCGAGACCTGAATGGATCTCGTACCATCCACGTTCCACTGACTCTAAAAACTCCTTTTGCTCGTCAGCACTGCGCACATACATCCGTAGCGAATCCCGAATTACATCCTGCTCATTGCGTCCTTCACGCTGAGCAATTCGCTTCAGGTTCATACTATCGGCTTCGTCAAGCCTGAGACCCAGCTGTCTGCTTCCCATAGAAGACCTCCTTGTCGGTATCTTTGATAGCATTATACATCTCGAGACATCAGGTGGCAATTTATTCAACGTTGTCGTTGCAGAGATTGGTCAATTTCGTGATGATTCATCGGCTACAATTCCTTATTGACCAGATCCGGTCATCCCGCCATTTTGGGGTGTTGGTCTGAAAGGCAGGTGTAGCTATACTTCACACGGCATGAAATTGCGTTTTTGTAGGTTGGGTAGAGCAGCCTTATCGCGAAACCCAACATTGCTATGTTGGGATTCGCTTCACTCTTCCCAACCTACTAAATGCTCAATCTTTGACCTTGCGAAGTATAGTTGATAAAAGGAAACCTTCCGGTGTCAGTGCTATACATCTGACAAAATCATTAAAATTGGCAAAATGTGAAATGTGTAGACCTGACACTGTTGTTACTCCCCCTGGTCTCAAATATCTCCTTTGGTTGCGACCAACGGGGTTACTCTTTGAACTTGTTATTTAGTATCGTATATGATACATAATTGACATGCGTATAACTCCATATCAACTTACCTACTACACTGATTCAACTGGAGAAAAGCCATTCAAGAAATGGCTCTATGGTCTGCGTGATCGTTCCTCACCACTAGGCTTGAACGTGTTGAACTCGGCAACGTCGGCGATCACAAAAATGTTGGTTCCGGGGTTTTTGAGTTACGGATACATTACGGTCCCGGATACCGTGTTTATTATGCATATTCCGGCAATCAAATTGTACTGTTGCTCCTTGGCGGCGACAAGACCACACAAGAACAGGATATCGAAACCGCCATTGCATACTGGAAACACCATAAGGAGAACAAACCATGCGACCAATGACTGACTACGAGCAAGACCTGCACGAATGGCTGAAAAACCCGGATAATGCGGCGGAATATCTGACGGCAGCCATTGAAGAGGGTGACCGTGATGTACTACTCCTTTCCATGCGCCGGGTTGCGCAAGCCAGTGGCGGCATGGCTGCGGTAGCCGAACGCTCCAATCTTAAACGTGAAAACCTCTATCGTACTCTCTCAAAAGGTGGCAATCCTGAACTACGCACATTATACAATATCCTGCATGGCATGGGTCTCAAGCTGGCCATATTACCTGAAACGCCATAGCATTTCTCTCATAAGGAAACCTTCCGGTGTCAGTGTTACATATCTGACAAAATCATTAAAATTGGCAAAATGTGAAATGTGTAGACCTGACACTGTTGTTACTCCCCTTGATTGGGCATCTTCTCTGCAAATTAACTTACTATTTGACAATGTGTAGCCATAAGGATACAGTATGCTCATGGTAGAAATTCGCAAAACCGACCTGTTTGCCAAATGGATTGATAACCTTCGCGACGTTCAGGCCAAGGCTCGCGTCCTCGTCAGGATTGAGCGTCTTGCCTCCGGAAACGCAGGGGATGTCAAACCGGTCGGTGCAGGTCTCTCAGAACTGCGGATCGACTACGGCCCCGGTTACCGGGTGTACTTTACAAAACGCGGCAGCGAACTGATTATTCTTTTGGCTGGTGGCGACAAGAGTAGTCAAGCCGCTGATATCAAGGTTGCAATACGCCTTGCCAGCAATCTTTAGGAGTTGAACATGCCAAAAACCACTACCAGTCGTTATGATGTCGCCGAGCATCTCCAAACACCCGAAGAAATGGCTGCCTATCTTGAAGCATGTCTCGAAGAAGCTAATGGTGATGCTGCTTTCATCGCCAAGGCACTTGGTGACATTGCACGCGCCAAAGGGATGTCTCAAGTTGCGCGTGATGCCGGTCTTTCCCGCGAAAGTCTTTACAAGGCTCTTTCAGGTGAACGAATTCCGGGTTTCGATACAATCCTCAAAATCGTTGCGGCACTGGGACTCAAGCTACATGCAGAGGCTGCACGTTAGATTCGTTCTCCCGCGCCGACCGACTGCCGCCGATAGTTATGGCCTCAGTCATCTTGGATTATCCAATACTTGATGCCCTCGTAAAATGGAGAAACCTTCCGGTGTCAGGGCTACACATCTGACAAAATCATTAAAATTGGCAAAATGTGAAATGTGTAGACCTGACACTGTTGTTACTCCTGTTGACCCCAATTCCTCTCTCTGTAAAAAAGTTATATTTCAAGACCTGACCCCAATTCTATTTCCTGTAAAAAAGTTATATTTCAAGACCTGACCCCAATTCTATTTCCAAGACCTGACCCCAATTCTATTTCTCTAGGCATAATTCTGCTACAGCTGCAACAGGAGCTACATCGCTTGCAAGTATTATTTCCAAAATTACTTTTTATAGCTTTTAGTACATTAATTTCTATAGCAAAAAGTAATTCGTTATTGTTATCATATTGTTCTTTACTAATCTTTTTCATAAGTCACCTTATTTCCTGTAGAATGTAAAATATATTGTGAGATATATTCCGATAACACCGATAACAAACGATGCAATGCCAATGATAAGGTTAATAATATCTGGATATGTAAACTTGAATGGCCCTATTTTCTTCGATTTTATTCTTGTGAAGTATGCTTTTACTGTTCTTCCTGATTCCGCAGGGTCTACAGAATTAGACAAGTCTGCCAATTGTGGCGAACACCACATCAAATATTCTGCCCAAATATTCGAGCCGTAATTGTGTGGATTAATAAATTGTATGGCCTTGTCTAAAATCACATTTTTATCTTCATCATCCAAGACATTTCCAAAACATGGTGTTGAATCAATAACAGGAAAAGTATATTTGCTTGAACATGCTATTGCTAAGCATAGGTTAGTTTTGTCTATTAAAGGTATTGTGTCCAGATTTAATGCATTTTGTATTTTACACTTAATATAATTGATGCCCTCGTAAAAAGTCGGAGGCACTTCAGTTTTTTGTTGATACAGAAAAAACGGCTTCCATATTTCGCCTACAATCGATTTTGTGGCAGTCTTGAAGGGTAAAATGACCCTTGAAAAGGGCAACTTTATTGCTTCAGCGACTTTTTACGAGACCATCATTATTTATTTGCTGATGGTACCAGAGGCCGGACTCGAACCGGCATGACCTTGCAGTCGGCAGATTTTGAGTCTGCTGTGTCTACCATTTCACCACTCTGGCATGATTTGGGCACTATACTGCATGAATGATAAAATCGTCAAGAGTAAAGCGCTGTTTGAATATAACATACTCGCAAAATATGGTTGACAGCAAATATCTGATCTGGTAAAAATGCAGTTCATTTTGATGTGGGGGTGTAGCTCAGCTGGGAGAGCGCTTGAATGGCATTCAAGAGGTCGACAGTTCGATCCTGTTCACCTCCACCAAAAGAACAAGGACTTATGAGATTTTCTCAAGTCCTTTTTTTTGTCTTTTGTCCAAAATTGTCCATATGCACAGTTGCATAAAACCCGTATAATATCACGTAAGATTTCAACAAACCACATCAGGGAGATTTTCCGGTGATTGAACCGATAGTTGCCAAGGTAAAAAACACCAAACCTGGTACTGATAAGCCCAAGACCGCCAAGGCTAAGCTTGTCAAGCCGAAAGCTTCCAAACTGAAGGCCGCTAGGACAAAGGCCGTGACAAAGGCTATGGGCGCCGTATCTTCACTGGGCGAAGTCGAATTCGATCTGAGCGATAGTGAATGGTATCTCAATCGCGAACTGACATGGTTATCGTTTAACCACCGTGTGTTGCATGAGGCCGAGGACGAGCGGACACCGCTTTTGGAGCGGCTTAAATTCATCGCCATTGTCAGCGCCAACCTGGACGAATTTTTCATGAAACGAATCGGCGGACTTAAACAGCAGATCGGCGCCGATATGCGTGAGTTGACCCTGGATGGTCGCACCCCCCGCCAGCAGGTTCAGGAGTGTCTTTCGGTTATTGGGGAGCTTCATGCCCGCAAGAGGGGAATCTTCTACGATGTCAGGACGCTGCTGGAGCATAAAGGCATTGTTATTGAGAACTACAGCGAGCTTGCCGCAAAGGAAAAGCATCAGCTCCGCGAGCATTATTACGCCAACATCTTCCCGCTGCTGACACCCCAGTCCATTGACCCGGCTCACCCGTTCCCTTTTATCTCAAACCTGTCACTTAATCTGCTGGTCACCCTGCGCTACCGCAAGGCAAGCGAGAGCTCGCTATGTCGGGTAAAGGTGCCGGTTGGTCTGGGAACACCACGCTTTCTGCGGGTAGGAAAGGGGGATCGTTTCGTCCGGGTTGAAGACGTGATGATGAACAACCTGAATATGCTTTTTCCGGGGATGGATGTCGTTTCCTGCGAGATCTTCCGTGTAACACGTAATGCCAACACCGAAAAGGATGAGGAACAGGCCGACGACCTGATGTCCATGATTGAATCGGAACTGAAGGAACGCAAATTCGCCCCCATTGTCCGGCTTGAGATCGGTATGGGGATGAATCCGGCGCATCGCGGCCGGCTGGCTTCGGAACTGGAACTGGATGAAGATAACGATGTCTATGAGGCGCCGGGAATGCTGGCCATGCGCGACCTTTTCGAGCTGGCCGGACTGGATTACCCCCGTCTACACGATGCTCCCCATCATCCTATCGACCATCCCCGATTGCAGACAACGCGCAACATCTTCCATATTATCCGCGATGTCGGCTCGATCCTGCTTCAGCACCCCTACGAATCCTTTTCCACATCAGTCGAGCGTTTCCTGCGTGAGGCCGCCACCGATCCCAAGGTGCGCGGCATCAAGATGACCCTGTACAGGACCTCCAGTCAGAGCCGCATTATCGATGCCCTGTTGCAGGCGGCCCAGAACGGCAAACAGGTGGCGGTGGTGGTGGAACTCAAGGCTCGCTTTGACGAGGCGACCAACATCCGCTTGGCGGAACGCATGGAGGAGGCCGGTATCCATGTTACCTATGGAGTGGTGGGCCTCAAGACGCACTGCAAGGTCATTCTGGTGGTGCGCCAGGACTACACCGGTCTGCGGCGCTATGTGCATGTTGGTACCGGCAATTACCATGCCGAGACGGCCCGCGTTTATAGCGATGTCGGAATGCTCACCTGCGATCAGACCATCGGCCAGGATGTGACCGAACTATTCAATTATCTGACCACCGGTTTTACGGCCAAACGTAACTATCAGAGGATTGTGCCGGCGCCGCGCTTCCTGAAAAAAGCCCTGTTGGCGAAGATCGAGCGGGAGATGCAGCTACAGTCCGAGCAGGGTGGGGGACATATACAGTTCAAAATGAATGCGCTGGAAGATGGCGATATTTGCAAGGCATTGTACCGTGCCTCCATGGCCGGTGTGAAGGTTGACCTGTATGTGCGCGACACCTGCCGCCTGCGTCCCGGAATACCCGGCCTGTCGGAAAACATCCGTGTTGTCAGCATTGTCGGTCGTTTTCTGGAGCATGCCCGAATCTACTATTTCCGCAACGGCGGCGCGGAGGAGTATTTTATCGCCTCGGCCGATGCCATGAAGCGCAATCTGGAGGCACGGGTGGAGATCCTATGCCCGGTGGATGCCCCTGAGTTGATCAAGGAGTTGCGGATTATCTTTGATATCCATGCTGCTGACCAGCACTCGGCCTGGGACATGCAATCCGACGGCGCCTATATCCAGCGTATTCCCACTGATGAGGCCACTGCCAACGGTAGCCATTGGATCATGATTAGCATGGCGGAAAGGCGCTTGAAGGAGTCTCTTAAACAGAATAATAAGAAAGGTAAACAACGTCCTAAGAACGGCTGATTGTGGTGCTTGTCGGGGTTTATCCGGGCAGAATTGCAATGAAGGCCGAACTGACTTCTGAAGTTGAGGCAAAGGTTGATGGTATGATACAAAACATATTGAATAAATAGTGTATTAGTGGGGCATATGCCCCACTAATGTTTAACTAAGTGTCTTTTTCATCTCCAACACATTTCCGCATTTGGTTTTCTTGTACTTCACTGAATCCATCAATGATCTGATGATGAATATGCCCCGGCCTCGCTCTGCCAGCGGGTCTGACTCGAAGTCGGGATTGGTTACCGTCTTGAGGTCGAAACCTTGTCCACTGTCGTAGACCCTGATGGCAAGCTGCTTCTCGGAGATAGTGATGCGGATATGCAGTCCCTTGTCAGGATCGGTGGCTTTGGCATGCTTGATGGCATTGACCATGGCCTCGGTAAGTACCAGATTAAGATGGTTGGCGAGCGCTTCCCGGTCCCCATTGGAACGGTCCAGTTCCAGTGCTATATTTTCACCGATCTTTCCGATCAGACTCAGGTAGCGGGTCTGGTTGGGGACCGTTATTTCTATATCGATGACGTTCTTCATGGCGTCCTCACACAATGGGATACCAAGTCCAAATCAAGCCTTAATTTTATACTTGATTTGAAATTGGAATTAATAATTCTCCAGCGCTTCGTCCACGGTCTGGAAGATATCAAACACACGGTGTAGCCTGGTCAACTCGAACATGGACTTGACCTGGGTCTGCAGTCCGCAAAGCCTGAGGCTGCCCTGGCGTGTGGAGGCGTTCTTGAAGCCCGAAACCAGCACGCCAAGCCCCGAACTGTCTATGAAGCGAACCTCTTTGAGGTCGAGCAGAATATCCTTGGTGCCTTGTTCGAAGGTACGGTTAATTTCGGCCTTCAGTTCGTCGGAATTGTGTGCATCCAGCCGCTCTTCCCTTACGAAGATTACCATCAGGTTGCCGTTTAATTCTGTTTTCAGATCCATTTTTGCCATCCTTTCCGTCTAGAGAATTTTGAGTACTACAATTGAAATGTCGTCCTGAAAAGTATCAGAACCCATAAAGTCAGCTATTTTGGTATAAAAAGAATCGATTATCTCATTTGCCGACAAATGGCATATGCTGCCAAGGTAACTACAGATGCGCTCGATTCCGAATAACTCGCCTTGCGGATTTGTCGCCTCGTTCAGACCGTCCGTATAAAAAAGCACTACATCGCCTTTCAGTAACTCAATTCCCCGCTCCTCAAATACGACGGACTTCTTTACGCCTATGATGAGTCCCTCCGCGTCCAGCTCAATACACGAGTCTTCACCTTTCCGTCTGATAAGGGGGTGATTGTGTCCGGCATTGGCAAAGGACAGGCGACCGGTTGCTGAATTGTATTTGGCGTAAAACATGGTGATAAAGAGTTCGGCGCGGGTCAGGTCATCGTAAAGCTGGTTGTTGAGGGTATGAAGGATTGTACTGGTATTAAGAGATGAGTTGACCAGGGCGCGCAGCAGGGTTCGCACCTCGGCCATGATCAGGGCCGCACCGACGCTGTGACCGGAAACATCGGCAATCAGCAAGTCGACGGTATCTTCGCCATGCTGGAAAAAATCATAATAGTCACCTCCTACGTGAGCGGCCGAGACGCAGTGTCCCCCCATATCGATGCCGGAAAGTTGCGGGGCTGCCGCTGGCAGGAGTGAAATCTGGATCTGCTGGGCAATCTCCATGTCACGCATGACGCGGGCATGATCAAGTTGGGTCTCTTCTTTCTGAGAACGTTCCTTTTCCTTTGCCTCCATCTCCCGGACAATAGTGACGGCCTGTGCAAGCTGACCGGCCAGGCTGGCAAGTAAGCCTATGAATTCCTCGGTGAAGAGTCCTTGGATGGATTTGGAAAAGACCGACAAGATGCCGATGGCGGCTTCACCTTCTCGCAGGATAGGGATGTAGGCGCAAGATACCGCGCCCTCGGCGATTGTCTTGTCCAGCTCTACGGTTTCGCGAGCCTGTCTGATGTCGTTGATGAAATGAGCCTTGCAATCCAGAAGCGCCATATCACAGTAAGGTCTGCTTTCCATAAACCAATGTTTCGAGTTGATCGGATGGCGATTGCTGCCCTGATAACTTCTGACCGTAAGGGAGCCGTCATCAGAACAGAGCTGAATGATGGCGATATCCAGCTTGAACTCCTTAAGCAGAAGGTTTAGCAGGTCATCCATGATGATCTGCAGATCAAGGGTGCGGTTTATGATCTCTGATGCCTTCAGTCGGACAAAAAGCGCCTCGCGACTCTGATCCAGAGAGGTTCTTACGGTGCTGAATATGTCGTAGACCGACTCCATGCGCGAACCCATGTCGGAAAGAAAACTGTCCACAATTGCGCCTGCCGCAGCTGCACCAACCGAACCAGCCAAGGTCTTTTCGGTGAAACGTTTCAGGTTGGGAAGTTCGAATTCGGAAACATTGCCGCTGGCGTCGACTTCCCGGTTGCCAATATAGTTGAAGATCGCATTGTGTGCGTCTGTCTCGCCGATGAACTTGGACATCAGGTTGGTGAACTTGGTTATGGTGACCGGTTTTGAAAGCCTCTTGGTCTCGATATTCGGGAGGCTTCGATTCAATTCAAAGGCGCCGATGAATTTGCGGATCTGGTCGCGTTCACATTCCTCCTGACTCAGAAGAATCGAGCAAATGATGTAGCCACTGACGTTAAAAAGCATACTCCAGAAAAGCGAGTGGCTCCACATGTCCATGCCTGACATGCCGAACAACGCTGTTGGTCTGAGGAGACTTAAACCAAAAAGTCCGTGTGTTAAGAACTCGGTTCCAATCCACCCTGAATGGCTGAAAGAGGGGAGCAACAAAGTATAAAACCAGACCAGAGAACCAAGCAGGATGCCGGTGATTGCGCCGGCTTTATTGCCGCGTTGCCAGTATAGTCCGCCCAGCATGGCCGGCAGGAACTGGGCTGCTGCTGAAAAGGAGATCATCCCCATGTTGACCAGCATGTAGGAATCACCCACGACACGGTAGTAAAAATACCCCATGAAAATCACCA
>JBAYZR010000034.1:0-16704 GCA_041672425.1 Pedobacter sp.
GCTTCGTTGCGGTACCGAAGTTCACCTACCATCCGCTCGACCTCGGCGGAGATTGTTTCGGGATGACAGAAACGGCGGCGGGCAACCTGAACCGTGCGGGTACGCCCCACTTGACAATATACGCAGGAATATGAGCAGATTTTCACCGGAATGGTGTTGATTCCAAGACTCCTCCCCAGGCGCCTGGATGGAACTGGCCCGAATATTGACATGGAATGATCCTTTGGATTATACAATCCTGACAAAATTATATACAGCTCATCAGTATCAGCTTTTTTTCCTGTCGTTGTACATCTCTTCGCGAACCATAGTCTTGCCACACTTAGGGCATTTTAAGTCGGTGCAAGATACCCCCGCCTTGTGCGGTATGTGAGTATTGCATGAAGCACAAACACAATCACCGCCTGGGCCATAAGCTCCGCCACTTTTGCCCTGTCCTCGTCCACTACTCTGGCCGCCATCACCAGCGCAGTTGCCCGCTCCCCTGCCTGTTCCTGCCCCTGTTCCTTTTGGACCTGTTCCTCTTGGACCTGTTCCATCTCCTCGTGGCATATTAAACCTCCTTTTACTCTGGATTTTGTCGACAGTAGAAAGCGGATCCCGTTATCCATTTTCTACCCGAATCTCTGATATTCCAACTTGTGTCCGTTGTTTTCATGTTTGTTCCGGCTATTTGCTCAGTTAATACTAATTAGCAATAACCGGGCCAGAAAAACTTGAGTAACAATTTTATTAAAACTTCCTGCATTCGCAATATTATGCTTTTAATTGTTTGTGGGCCTTGTCATTCAATTAGTTGTAGTTATGCGACTGTGGATCAATACTGTCCGGTTAGGCGCTTAGCGCCATCTGAAAGTGTATCACCTGATCGCTCGGAGCAAGTATGTGTTAATGGTTCAACTTCTTGGCGGTCTAATAACATATCTGCGACTTGCAATTTACTGCCGAAAGCAGCACGGCGAAGCTGTCAGCATCAAAAGAGTGAGAGAATTACGTCATCAGATTGCTAATGAGGCTACAGAGGTTCTAACGACGCCTAGCAAAGACCTAACCGGACAACAATGATATTTAATTGCAGATAGCATTAACAGTGCCAAAGAAAGCAAGTAGAGCGAATACAGAACCTTAGTTGATTTGGAGATATTGCTCGTAGTTGTTTTACTGTTATGCGGACCATCAAATATGGCTGTTATGCTAAATATGACAGATGCTGCCGACAATTCTCATTCCACCACAGGCGTGCAAAATTCCTTTTCAGCTGTACAATCAGACTATTGCTGTCTCTGATTACGCAGTCTCTCGCTGGCACGTTAGTTGCGATTTGTTCAGTCAGCAAACGAATGAATCTAACGGAAACAAAATGGTAACTGTTCAGCATTTTCTGGGAGCGTAGGCATCCTGCCTGCGTTTCAAGCGGGTGTATCGCTTGAATAGACCTTGAAGTCAAAAGCCATTTCGGGCATGCATCCGCCCGAAACACGGGCAGGATGCCCACGCTCCAGGGAAAACCAATTTTGTACTGAATAGTTACGATTATTGTGTTTATTCTGATGCTTGCCTACGAAACATTCGAGAGTCGTCTGCTTATACCCAGGATTTACGGTCGCGCATTGCGCCTCCCGTCGTCAGTTATCCTGTTTTCACTATTAGCAGGAAGTGTTTTGTCAGGCGTTGTAGGGGCGCTTCTTGCCCTTCCATTGGCAGCGGCTGTGTTGATGCTTATCGAGGAGTTGCGCGTAGAGTTGCCTGGGCAGCAGGAACAGGAAGCAGATTTGGAGATCAGGGAACGCGACGACCGCAATGAAGAGGAGTATGAGCGAAGGGCCGAGGGCATGTCAGCAGAGCAGGCAGCAGCTATCGCTGTTGAAATATCCAATGATCGACATAAGGAAGAAATCAGTCAGGCAATTAAAACGGATGAACCTGAAAAAGAATACAGGGGGCCAACTCCGACTTGACCAAGTGACAAAGGAGATTATCGTGGCCGGAAAAAAAGATGCAGCAACAGAATCTTACAAGCCGTTCTGGCAGCGCCATTCTCTCAGCCTTACCGCGTCTGGCATCCTTGCGCTCTGGTTTGTCCTCTATATAAAGTCTGATCCTGAATCGCATGCCGGTTCCTTCTTCGGCAACGCTATCGCTGACTGGACCGGCGTTGTCATAACCGTTCTGGCGACAAAATGGTTCTTTGAAAAGGGGTCGCGGGAGAGCCGAAAACCTAAAATAACGCACAAAAACAGGGCACTGGAGCTGTTGCACGAACATTCGTTGACCATATTTCTTGTTATATCGGGGATAGGGTGGCTAGTTCTTTCCTTGCAGGTTGATCCGGGAAGCAAATGGGGAACGGTAGTCAGTAATATGGTTTCAGAGTGGACGCAGCAGATCGGATTGGTTCTGCTTACTAAGAAGCTCATCGAGACCGGCTCCAAAGAAAGCAGTGACAAGAGTTAGGGCGTTGCCCCCATAGATCGCTCTCAGTTGAGTAAAAGTGTTTTGGATGAGCAACTTCATGTCGTCCCAAGGCAGAGTGCTGCATAGATACGGGCAGCGGCTGACACTTCGTCAAAAACAACGCGCTCATCCGGTGTATGGGCGGTTTCCAGAGAACCTGGCCCGAGAATAAGAGGTTTTACCCCTGCCGCAAAAAAGAGGTTGCCGTCGGAATGAGAGCGGAAGGCATCCATCTGTAACGACAGGTCAAGACGTGGATAGATCTCCTGTAAAATCTGTGCCGGACGGTTATTGGTGCCAAGGATGTAGCCGGCTGAGGCAAAATCAAAGGAAACTTCCAGATCCAGTCCGGGAATGGTCTGGTCGAGGTTGGCGACGATCAGGCGGATCGCGTCCTGCAGGGCGGTCGGGTCTTGATCGGGCGGCAGATGCAGGTCAATCCAGGTTTCACAGCGATCCGGAACGACAAAACCGGCTCGCGACGATCTCATCTCCCTGATGGAATAAACGATCTCGGTTTTCGCCCGGTCGAACAGCGGGTCGTTCCCGAGCAGCAGCAGGACGCGCAGCATCGATTCAACCGCATTATGTCCCAGCTCCGGGAGCGAGGAGTGGCTGCGCAGGCCGCGCGTGATAAAGCCTGCCTCCAGGTAACCGTAATGGGCGAATCCGGCCGCCAGGCTGGTCGGTTCGCCGATGACCACCCATGGCGGACAGCATGATTGCAGGAAGGTTGCGCTGCCATCGCCGTTTTCTTCCTCTCCCACTACCAGCAGAAGCCCTACAGAAGGGCGCTCTTCAGGTCTTAAGGTCTCGGCAAGGGCCAGCCACGCCTCGATCATGGCGGCGCACCCCCCCTTCATATCGGCACTCCCCAGCCCGCGGATGATACCGTTATCCAGCTCTGGTCCGAATTCATCAAGATCCCAGGCAGGTACGGTATCCACATGCCCCACCAGGTAAAGCCGAGGTTCTTCCGGCCCCATGGTCACGCGCAGGTTATAGCGATCCTCTTCCACCGGTTGTCGTTCCACGCTGAAACCTGCCCTGGTAAGGAGCTCTTCCAGGTAAATCTGGATATCCTCTTCCTTACCGGACGGCGAATAGATATCGAGCAGGTCGAGGAGTGTTTTGCGCAGCCGGTCCGGATTGACGGCACGCCAGACGTTCTCCAGGTGGGCCATCATGATTTCTTGACCTTTACCGGTTTCTTTCTGGACTTGCGTGTCAGGTTGAGGGACATGTAAACGTGTTCCTGGACATCATCAAAACCCTGTTTTTGAAAGAAGCGAATCGCCGGCTGATTGTCGGCGGATGTATCAATGATCATCATCCGTACTCCCTGTTCCTTCATGCGGTGCTTGATCTCCTTGAACAGACCGCTTCCCACGCCACCCTGCTGAATATCACTGCGGACTCCCACCCAGACGAGATAACCGTATTTCCAGGGAGAGTTGTGTTTTGTGACGGTTGTTCCCAAGGCGAAGCCGAGGATCTCTTCCCCCGCCTCTGCCACCAGGCAGAGTTCGCTGTCAGAATTAAAGAGCGTGGTGATCTCGTATTCGTCCCAGGTACGGTAGAGACTTTGGAAGGACTCGGCGGTAAAAACCTCCTCGCCTATATGGAAAACCTCGGAAAAATCATCGATGGTCATCTCCCTGATGCGGAGCGTATCCTTGCCTGTTGAAGATGTTTCTGACATGAGGTCACCTCGTTAATATGAAGGGGAAATCTTTGCTGTTCCGATTATAAAACCATACCCCCCGAATATACCGTCGTCAAAGCAATTCCTGTGAATTTACCCTAAATGAATTGTAATTATAAAATCCGGGCGCATTTTACCATGTCAGGTCGAGAGGGAACGAGCAGAAGGATGTTTTCAAGAGCTAAAAGGATCGGGAAAAGTTTCTAACATACCTTGAATCGGCAACGGAGCGGTATGGGGCTGTAATACATGCGTACTGCCTGCTCAGCAACCATTATCACATTTTATTGGAAACACCGTCAGGCAACCTGTCGCAAATCATACGTCATATAAACGGAGCTTATAGGAGAAACGGCCATTGTTGAAGCAAGCCGCCGGTTTTCATTGAAGTTGGGAGAGGATAAAAAGTTGAGGGAGTTGGTGGAGCGGGTGAAGGGGGAATTGAAAATATGAATAATGAAGACGCGACCCCTATTGCTGATCTTCTATTGCTGCTCTTCTATTGCTGCTCTAATAATTGCGTTTATATCAGATACCTCAAGCATTCCAGAAAGCGGTGATATAATGAACCTGGGGTAGTATTCAAAATCAGGAGGTACATCATGGAAAATATTCATAACATTCTTATCGTCAGCAGGTTAATCCCTTACTGCAGAAAAGCCATCAAATTTGGCATTTCCCTCGCTCGTAAGCACCATGCGAAACTCCATGTCTTGCATCTTATCTCCAATCCCGTTGATATGATGGCGGTGAACGCGCCTGGGCTGTTCCCCCAGGAAGAATATGACAATTACAAGAACGGCCAGCAAGAAGCGAAAGAGCAGTTGGATAAAGTCATCCAGCAGGAGATCTTGAATGGGTTTCCCATTCAGGAGTTAGTCAGTGACCTTGACCCGGTGAAAGAAATTGAAAGCGTTGTCAGTAAAGAGAAGATAGACCTGATCATCATGAGCGCCCATGAGGAAGGACGTATTGAACATGCACTCTTCGGTGGCGAGAACGATGCGATTGTCCGGAAAATGCCCTGTTCGATTCTGCTGCTAAAAAATGACCCGGGGACAGTGGATTGGTGACCTGTGCCCCATAGAGGCGCATTATCAACCTGACTGTGAAGTGAACTGTTAATAATAACAGGAAAACTGGACTGACAATGTATCCACGAAATCAAATATGAATAACGGTGCCAGTCATACGAATCTCGGCACGGTGGTTTCTGTGCGCGGCAGCGTTGTAGATATTCGCTTCGATGCACAATTGCCTCCCATATATTCTTTGCTGCACGCGAAGGAGGGAAAAATCGCCATCGAGGTTTTAGCGCAAATGGATGCACATCACGTCCGTGGTATTGCTCTGACCCCCACTCAGGGCCTCGCCCGCGGCGCCGCCGTTGAAGATACCGGTGGACCGTTGAAGGCGCCGGTCGGCAAGGGAATCCTGTCGCGCATGTTTGATGTTTTCGGAAACGCTATTGATCGTCAAGCAGCGCCGAAAGATGTCCAGTGGCGCACGCTCCATAACCCACCGCCACCGCTAGCACGGCGTTCCACAAAGTCAGAGGTTTTTGAAACCGGTATTAAAGTCATTGATGTGCTTCTACCTCTGGAGCGCGGCGGCAAGGCGGGCCTGTTTGGCGGCGCCGGCGTAGGCAAGACGGTGTTGCTCACCGAGATGATTCACAACATGGTTGGACAACATGAAGGGGTGAGTATTTTCTGCGGCATCGGTGAGCGCTGTCGTGAAGGGGAAGAGCTCTATCGCGATATGAAGGCGGCAGGTGTGTTGCAGAACATGGTGATGGTGTTCGGTCAGATGAACGAACCGCCGGGTGCCCGTTTCCGTGTCGGCCATGCCGCGTTGACAATGGCGGAGTATTTTCGCGACGACGAGCATCGCGATGTACTGCTGCTGGTTGACAATATATTTCGATTCATTCAGGCCGGCATGGAAGTGTCCGGCTTGATGGGTCTGATGCCGTCGCGGCTCGGTTATCAGCCGACCATGGGAACCGAGTTGTCGCGGTTTGAAGAACGCATAGCCAATACCGATACCGGCGCAATCACCTCCATCCAGGCGGTGTATGTTCCGGCGGACGATTTCACAGATCCGGCGGCAGTCCATACCTTCTCGCATCTTTCCGCGTCCATCGTACTGTCAAGAAAACGGGCGAGTGAAGGGCTCTACCCTGCCATCGACCCATTGCAGTCCAATTCTAAAATGGCATCGCCCGGGGTCATCGGCGAGCGGCATTATTCCCTTGCTCAGGAAATACGGCGGACTCTTGCGCAATACACTGAACTCAAAGACATCATCGCCATGCTTGGTCTTGAGCAACTTTCTGCGGAGGACCGCAACGTGGTCGCCCGCGCCCGTCGATTGGAGCGTTTTCTCACCCAGCCGTTTTTCACGACAGAGCAGTTTACCGGCCTCCAGGGCAACCTTGTCAGCCTTGAAGATGCTTTGGACGGCTGTGAGCGTATCTTGCGCGATGAATTCAAAGACTTTCCTGAAAGCGCGCTATATATGATCGGGACGATTGGTGAGGCAAAGAATACATCGAAACCAGAGGCTGAACATGCTGCCGAGAATACTCATGAATCTTAAGATTCTCCTGCCGTTCAGAATATTCGCAGAGAAAGCCTACGTGTTGCGTGTTGTTGCGGAGACCCGTAACGGCTCGTTTGGCCTGTTGCCACACCGACGGGACTGTGTAACAGCACTGGCGCCCGGACTTCTCGTTTTTGAAACCGAAACGGAGGGTGAGGTATACGTAGCCGTGGATGAAGGGATACTGGTCAAGACTGGCCCGGACGTGCTCGTATCCGTGCGGAACGCTATTGCCGGAACAGACCTCGGACAACTGCGCGAGGCGGTGGCGCGCGAGTTTTTAAATCAGGACAAACGGGATCAGGATGTGCGCTCGGTGATGGCGAAATTGGAATCCGGATTTCTTCGGCGTTTGGCGACCTTCCACCATGAATGACGATCCAATCATGAAAGCTTCTAAAAATAGCCCGACCTTTGCCAATCAGGTAGGGGCAAAGGCGACACGCAAGCTCAAGGCACGGCGCAATTCCACACAGGGGGTCTGGTTTGGCTTGGGTATGATGGGGCTAATAGGATGGTCGGTAGTAGTACCGACGCTGCTCGGCGCGGCGCTTGGTATCTGGCTGGACAAGCAACATCTCGGCACGCATTCCTGGACGCTGGCGCTTTTGGCGGCAGGGCTGGCAATCGGCTGTTTGAACGCCTGGCATTGGGTTGCCAAAGAAGAAAAGGCCATGCGAGAGGAGGATACAGATGAATGAAACAGTGACACTGGCGCTGGCGTGGTTGGCAGGCGGGCTCCTCGGCGCGTTTTTTTTCGGCGGTCTGTGGTGGACTGTTCGTAAGGGTGTTTCTGCCGAAAAACCGGCGCGTTGGTTCCTGGGCAGCCTGCTATTGCGGATGAGCATAGCCATGGCTGGATTATATTTTGTCTCAAACCGTCATTTAGATCGGCTGCTGGTGTGCCTCCTCGGTTTTTTCATCGCGCGCCTCGTCGTGGCACGGCTCACCAGAGAGACAAAACAAACACCATGTTTGACAGGAACAGCCCGCCATGCGCCTTAGCCCCGACGAGATGATCTTCTGGCAACACGGGTTTTTCAAACTCAACGCCACTATTGTCTTCACGTGGGGACTGATGCTCGTGCTGTCGGTTAGCTCAAGACTCGTCACGCGCAAACTTACATCTGACCATATACGTTCCCGTTGGCAGAACCTCCTGGAAATCATCGTCACCGGCATCGGGAATCAAATCGAAGAAATCGGTCTCTGCAATCCGGAGAAATATATCGGATTTCTGGGCACACTGTTTCTGTTTATTGCTACGGCCACTCTCTTCACCATCATTCCAGGCTACGAACCGCCGACAGGTTCGCTTTCAACCACCGTAGCGCTGGCTCTGTGCGTGTTTGTGGCCGTGCCGCTATTCGGAATTGGGGAACAGGGTATGGGGAGCTATCTCAAGTCCTACGTGGAACCGACTGTCGTCATGCTGCCGTTTAACATCATCAGTGAAATCTCTCGCACGCTGGCTCTTGCCGTCCGCCTGTTCGGCAACATGATGAGCGGAGCCATGATTATCGGAATTCTGCTCAGCATTACCCCCTTCATCTTTCCGATCTTCATGACGGTGCTCGGTCTGCTCACCGGTCTGGTGCAGGCCTACATATTCAGCATTCTGGCAGCGGTGTATATCGCCGCTGCGACGCGTGTCCGCAAACCCAAGGAGCAAAACAGTGAAGCATAAATCAGGTCAAAAAAGGAGATCCCATGGATAGCATGACTATTATCGCAGTGGCATCAATTGTCATAGCAGGCATAACCACCAGTTTCGGCTGTATGGGACCTGCGCTGGCTGAAGGGAGATCGGTCGCGACGGCTTTGAGTTCACTGGCTCAGCAGCCGGATGCCTCCGCCACCATCACCCGGACTTTGTTCGTAGGGCTGGCGATGATCGAGTCAACGGCCATTTACTGCTTCGTGGTCTCTATGATTCTCCTCTTCGCCAACCCGTTCTGGAACCACGTAATCGCCCAAGCAACAGGAAAGTGACCTCATGTTAATCGATTGGTTCACGGTTGGAGCTCAGACGCTCAACTTTCTCATCTTGGTCTGGCTGATGAAGCGCTTCCTATATAAGCCTGTTCTCACCGCCATTGATGAGCGGGAGAAGCGGATTGCCACTGAACTGGCAAACGCTGACAAGAAAAAGAAAGAGGCTCAAAAGGAGAGCGACGACTTCAAACACAAAAACGAACTGTTTGATCAGCAACGCGCCGCGCTCTTGAGTGAAGCGACGGATGAGGCCAAAACCGAACGTCAGCGACTTCTTGACGAGGCGAGGCAGGCGGCTGATGCCTTGAGCGCCAAACGGCAGGAAACATTGAAAAACGAAGTTCGTGCCCTTAATCAAGCTATACGTCATCGAACAGAGCAGGAAGTATTCGCCATCGCACGAAAGGCGCTGACGGATCTCGCCGGAACAAGTTTGGAAGAGAGCATGGTTGATCTCTTTGTCAACCGGCTACACGCGTTACAGGGAGTGGAAAAAGAACAACTGATCTCGGCGATCAAGGCGTCGCACACCCCTGTGATAGTTCGCACCACGTCCGACCTCATACCGGCGCTGACTGCCTCAATTGAACGTGCGATCAAAGAAACTTTTGGCAAGGGTATTCAAGTACGGTTTGAGACAGCGCCGGAGATGATCAGCGGCATTGAACTCGCCACGGATGGGCACAAGGTGTCATGGAACATAGCAGATTATCTTACTTCGATGGAAAACGGCGTCAATGAGCTTTTGAACGAGAGAGACGAGCCTAAGCCTAGACCTAAACTTGAATCGAAGCACGAATCAAAGGGCCAATGAACAAGGAATTTGAGAGTCTTCATAACGTTTTCGACAGTGCTTTTACCGGAATTGGCCAGGTGCGGGAAGCATTCACACAGCAACTGAGGCTCCAGGAGGTGGGCACGATTTCCAATGTTGCCACCGGCATTGCCAAGGTTTCGGGACTCCCGGGTGTGGGTTTTGATGAATTGATATCGTTCCCCGGTGATCTGCTCGGTATTGCGTTCAACGTGGACGCGGAAGAAATCGGCGTAGTGCTGCTCGGTGAATACTGGCATCTCCATACAGGAGATGAAGTTCAGCGAACGGGGCGGGTAATGGACGTCTGCGTGGGCGATGGATTGCTGGGGCGCGTCATCGACCCGCTCGGACGATCACTCGATGGCAACGGGCCGGTCACTTCCGGTACACGGCTGACTATCGAACGACCCGCCCCGCCAATTATGGAACGTTCACCCGTAACAGTTCCCCTCCAGACCGGCATCAAAGTTATCGACGCCCTCATTCCCATCGGGCGAGGCCAGCGTGAACTGATTCTTGGTGATCGTCAAACAGGGAAAACCGCCATTGCTATCGCTTCTATCCTCAACCAGCGGGACCAGAATGTCGTATGCGTCTATTGCGCTATAGGCCAGCGCGCTTCCGCCGTCGCGAAAACCGTGGCAACCCTACAGGAAAAGGGCGCGATGGCTTATACCGTCGTGGTAGTGACCGAGGGGAACGACCCGCCGGGACTTGCCTACATTGCTCCTTACGCTGCGACAAGTATTGCGGAATATTTTATGGAAGCGGGGCGAGACGTGTTGATCGTTTACGACGATCTCACCCATCACGCGCGCGCCTACCGTGAGCTTTCTCTCTTGCTGCGCCGTCCGCCCGGTCGCGAAGCATTTCCCGGTGACATTTTCTATATCCACTCGCGCCTGCTGGAACGAGCCACCCATCTGTGCAAGGAGCGCGGGGGCGGTTCACTCACCGCCCTGCCCATAATAGAAACAGAAGCGCAGGACATCTCCGCCTACATCCCAACCAACCTGATTTCCATAACGGATGGGCAGATTTATCTTTCGCCGTCTTTGTTCGAATTGGGTGTGCTGCCAGCGGTAGATGTCGGAAAATCCGTTTCGCGCGTTGGCGGCAAGGCTCAACGCGCAGCGTACCGTGCGGTAGCCGGTGACCTCAAGCTCGCCTACGCGCAGTTTGAGGAACTCGAAACGTTTTCCCGGTTCGGAGCGCGCCTGGACGAAGATACCCGCAGGATCATCGAGCATGGGCGGCGAATCCGAGCCTGCCTCAAACAGGGCGAATTTGACCCTGTATCCGTTCCCTCGCAAATAATCGTATTGCTTGCGTTGACCACAAAACTCTTCGATGACGTGCCTCTTGACCGTATGACGGACACCGAGCAGGCGGTGCTCAAGGCGGTAGCGGAGATTCCATCGGACATGAGAAAACGGCTGGATACTGCCGATACGTTGAGCGACGGGGATCGCGAAGCAATTATCCAGATAGCCCGCAGAGCGCTTGTTGGCTTCCAGCCGGCACCGGAACCGGATACCAGTCAAAAAAACCGTGAGGAACCCACATCCAAACCCGGACCCGACCTCGAGAAAAAATCATGAGCAACACAACCGCGAGTCTGCGTAGAAAAATCAGCGGAGCGAAGGAGCTCCAATCTGTAGTCCGCACAATGAAAGCCCTGGCCGCTTCAAGCATCGGGCAATACGAGCAATCAGTGCGTGCATTGAATGACTATTATCGTACTGTTCAGCTAGGGCTCTCCGCATGTTTCAGGGAAAACAGGCCGAATCCCTTGATTGCCGCCCGGAATAGTCACATTGGCGCTGGTAAGATCAGCGCAATTGTGTTCGGTTCCGACCAGGGGTTGGTGGGCCAGTTCAACGATGTGGTGGCCGATCATGCCATCAAGACCCTCGCAGCTCTTCCCGGCAAACCTCAAGTCTGGGCTGTTGGTGAGCGTGTTCATGCCCGCCTGGCTGACGCAGGACTTCCGCTGACAGGACTCTTCGCTGTGCCTAATTCCGTCCGGGCCATCACTCCTCTCGTTGGGCAGATTCTGGTTGAGAGCGAGTCACAAAACAGCCAGGGCGAGGTGGACACACTTTATCTCTTCTACAACCGTCCCACATCCGGAGCGGTGTATGAACCTGTTGATCAGCGGCTTCTGCCGCTGGATGAAACCTGGCGACTTGACCTGGCCGGACTGCCTTGGCCGACGAATAACCTTCCTGAAGTATTGGGTGGTGGAGATATAACCTTGAGGGCTCTCATAAGTGGGTATCTTTTTGTTTCTCTCTTCAGAGCGTGCGCTGAATCTCTTGCAGGTGAGAATGCGAGCCGCTTGGCAGCGATGCAACGCGCCGATAAAAATATTAATGACTTGCTGGAGGGTCTCAATGCGACTTTCCATCGTTTACGCCAAAGTGGCATTGACGAGGAGCTTTTCGACGTTATCTCCGGCTTCGAGGCACTGAACCGGGAAGTAAATAACGTGGAATGGCATAACTGCAATTGAACAACGTTTAAGACAATAATCAGAAAAACAAACTCGAATACTGGATTGTTGAGAATACTCATGATCGAACAAACTCGTATCAGCCACCCGCAATACAACTTTTTACCAACGGAAATCGAGGGGTTCGATTCCCTGGCCGAACTTGCACTGGATATGCGTTCATCGTGGAATCATGCTACCGACGAAGTGTGGCGCACACTTGATCCCATACTGTGGGATCTCACTCAAAATCCTTGGGTTGTTTTGCAGACAGTCTCGCGAGACCAAATCGCGAATGTTCTTTCCGATCCCGTTTTTCGTAAAAATGTTGATAATCTGTTGCAGATCAGGCGATTAGCGGCGGAGGCTCCGGCATGGTTTCAGCAAAATCATCCGCTGTCTTCCTTGAACTGCGTCGCGTATTTCAGCATGGAATTCATGTTAAGCGAGGCCCTTCCGATCTATTCCGGAGGACTTGGCAATGTGGCCGGTGATCAGCTCAAAGCTGCCAGCGACTTGGGGGTGCCGGTGGTGGGAGTGGGGCTGCTTTACCAGCAAGGCTATTTTCGGCAGGTGATCGACAAAGACGGAGCACAGCAGGCCCTTTTCCCTTATAACGATCCTGGGCAGTTGCCGATCACACCATTACGCCGAGCTAACGGTGAGTGGTTGCGACTGGAGATCGCATTGCCCGGTTACTCGGTCTGGCTGCGTGCCTGGCAGGTACAGGTCGGTAGAGTAAAGCTTTACCTGCTGGATTCGAATGATGCAGCGAACTACCCCGCTCATCGAGGGATCACCAGCGAACTGTACGGCGGTGGGCCGGAATTGCGCCTCAAACAGGAAATGCTTCTCGGGATCGGTGGCTGGCGATTGCTCGCTGCGCTCGGCATCAGGCCGGAAGTCTGCCACCTGAATGAAGGGCATGCGGCCTTTGCCGTACTGGAACGCGCCAGAAGTTTCATGGCTGAAACCGGGCAGTCTTTCGAAGTTGCGTTGTCAGTTACCAGAGCGGGAAACATTTTCACCACCCACACGGCAGTGGCCGCCGGCTTTGACCGGTTCGCTCCGGCCCTCATCGAGCAATACCTTGGGGCGTATGCCGAACAGACACTAGGCATATCATGCCAGGAATTGCTGCGATTGGGGCGCCAGGACCCAAACGACCCGACGGAAAGCTTCAATATGGCCTACCTGGCCATCCGCGGAAGCAGTGCAATTAATGGAGTGAGCCGCTTGCACGGAGAAGTCAGCCGGAAAATTTTCTTGCCACTCTTTCCCCATTGGCCGCAGGCAGAAATCCCGGTTGGACACGTGACCAACGGAGTCCATATGCCAAGTTGGGACTCTGCGCCGTCCGATGACCTTTGGACAGAAGCCTGTGGCAAGGACCGCTGGCTAGGGATAACTGAAGACCTGGAGCACAATATTCGCTCTGTCTCTGACGCCAGACTCTGGCAATTCCGCATCGCCGCCAGCAAGTCTCTTGTCGATTACGCTCGCGAAAGATTGACAATGCAGCTAGCCTCCTCCGGAGCGCCGACCGAGGAAGTTGACAGAGCGAACCATCTGTTTGATCCCAACGCATTGACATTGGGCTTTGCCCGCCGCTTCGCGACCTACAAGAGACCGAATCTGCTACTACACGATCCCGAGCGACTGCTTCGTCTGTTAACCAATCCGGATCACCCTGTGCAACTCATCATAGCTGGTAAAGCTCATCCGGCAGATCAGGCTGGACAGGCGATGATCCAGGAATGGTCACATTTTATTCAGCGGTACGAAGTCCGCCCCCATGTAATTTTCCTCAGTGATTACGATATGCTCTTGACCGAACACCTTGTGCAGGGAGTGGATGTCTGGATCAACACGCCTCGGCGACCATGGGAGGCGTGTGGAACGAGCGGCATGAAAGTCCTCGTCAACGGAGGAATCAATCTGTCGGTACTTGACGGGTGGTGGTCAGAGGCGTTCACCCCCGAGGTGGGATGGGCGTTAGGAAATGGACTTGAACATGGTGATGACCCTGCTTGGGACACTATCGATGCTGAGGAACTCTATACACTTCTTGAACAGAAAGTGATCCCTGAGTTTTATGCACGCAACGACATGGGTATTCCTACGGAATGGGTGGCGCGGATGAGGGAAAGCATGGCACAGCTGACACCGCAGTTTTCAGCCAATCGTGCGGTACGTGAATATGCCGAACTCTATTATCTCCCTGCTGCAGTAACTTTTCATGAACGTGCCGCCGAGCAAGGCAAGACAGGTCTGCAGATTGTAAATTGGCAACATTCAATACGTAATAAATGGGCAAATGTGCGATTTGGTAATGTTAAAGTAGAAACAAATGGTGGATGGAGTCTATTCGACGCCCAGGTATATCTTAATGGTATTGGTCCTGATGCGGTACATGTTGAGTTATTTGCGGATAAAACAGATGGGGAGAGTCCGGTCAGGATCGCGATGATCTGCGACCAGCAGTTGGTGGGTGCGGAAAATGGATATAGTTACAAAGGTAGAGTGCCGACGACTCGTCATTACGGCGATTTTACTGCACGTATAGTCCCTTACTTTACGGGGGTGGCGATTCCCCTCGAAGAGACTCATATTCTATGGCAGCGATAGAAGCGGTGAACGCTGGTTCCAGACTTATGCCTTAATGGATAAATGGAGTTCCCAATACATTTCGCACATTGACTTCAACAAAACGCTCTTGCACGGCATTCTCGCTTTTCTGCTCTTTGCCGGTGCTTTGCAGATCAAATTCAGCGACCTGACCCGGCAGAAATATGTCATTACCCTGTAGGCATGATAATGACGCTGATCTATAAAGGAGACATGCGTGCTGAGCACTTATCTTAAGCTGCTTACCAATAAACTTGAGGCATCGGTAGCAACTGCCGTTTCGCGCATCGACCATAACGCCGTAATTAAGGATTTAGCGGGCCGTGCCGACATTACTGGCAGCTATCTGTTGATGATCATCTTCTCCTGCCTGGTGGCTTTGCTGGGACTGCTCGTCAACAGTGTGGCAGTGGTGATCGGCGCCATGTTGATCTCGCCCCTGATAGGTCCAATTTTCACAGCAGCCCTGTCATTCAGCATGGGAGACCTGCGCCTGGCCAGGAAGGTATTGAAGATCATTGTCGCCAGCATCATCCTGTCAGTGCTGGTCACTACAATTTTTACGTTGATTTCTCCTCTCAAGGCGCCTACTCAGGAAATCCTCTCCCGAACCCGCCCTAACATTTATGATCTGCTTATTGCAGCTTTTGCCGGTGCTGCAGGCGCATATGCCCTGTGCACCAGGGTGAGCTATCTGTTTGTTACAACCGGAGTGGCGGTTGCAACGGCGGTCATTCCTCCCCTTAGCGTGGTCGGCTACGGAATCGGCACCGGTCAGACTGCCATCGCCTTAGGTGGCTTTCTGCTGTTTTTCACCAACCTGGTGGCTATTGTCATCAGTTCCGATATCGTTTTCCATATATTCAGGTTCCGTCCAAGCATGGTTGAAGAGGCAAATTATCCTCTCCGCAGGCGGGTCCAGATTCTGGGTGTCGTGTTGACGCTCATATCAGTGCCTCTCGTCTATACGCTCGTGGCGGACATCAAAAAGGCCAAACTCAACAGTCAAATCGAAACGGTGTTGAAAAGATACCTGAACAATAAAGATCATTCCCGGATGACCGATTTCTCACTCCAACAGGATAGCAATAGGCTGACGGTGGCAGCATCGGTCAACACGGTCAAGTTTTACAATGCTTCAACTGAAAAGCGGATCGAAAACGATTTAAAGAAGGCACTGAAAGGGCCAGTACGACTCGACCTGGAGCAGGTGATCGTAAGATCAGGCCATGTTGAGCCTCAGCGTTTAAATTCCATCATTCCACTCGGCGTGTCCCCGGCGCCACAGTCCGAACCCCTTGAAAATTTGCGTGAAAAGACCATCGGACGGGTCAAGGCAGGTTGCGAAGAGCTGCTGCCGTTCGTCAAGCCTTATCCCATAACGCTATGCGGCGTTAAATTTTCCGACCATGAGATTCCAACTACAATGGCTATAACAATTGCGCGGGATTATGCTTTTACCGAAGAGGAACGGCGCTTGCTGCGGGTAGTGCTGGAAAAGAAACTGGGAGAACCACTGGAGCTGGAGCTTGAGACAGGCCCGTTTTTACCCCCTATGCGTTTTGGTTCTGACGGGAAGCTGGATGATTCAAGCCGCAAGGCCCTAGCGGTTTTCAAGCAGTTTAGCGGGATCGAAAGTAAACCGCATATCGTGATTTCGACACCACACGTGGCTCGGAGGAAAGGCTCACAAGTTAATCGTGACTTCACAATCATCCAGGAATATCTGGTTAAAGATTTGGGTATTTCAATAACCAGAATCAAACGCGGCCCTGATCACGGTTCAGACTTTCACGTCTTGGTGGAACCGGCTCGAAAGTAGTGCCCCCGTCAAATTAGTAATCTGTATGATGCTTGTTTAAGAGGTCTTGCGATCCAGGCTGCGGTACTGAATCGCCTCGGCAATATGTTGTTCGTGAATGTTTGTACTGCCGTCAAGATCGGCGATGGTGCGGGCTACCTTCAGGATGCGATTATAGGTGCGTGCGGAGAAGCCGAGTCGATCGG